>CAITMP010000792.1 GCA_903893525.1 uncultured Acidobacteriia bacterium
CTTCACCCTTGGTGCCACGGCCTCCTCGGGCCTCGCCCCCTCCTACTCCGTTGTTCCGTCGCTGATTGACGTCCAGTTCGGCTGCACGGCTGGAACTCAATGCGCCGGGTCCACCGGCAACGCCTCCACCCTCCAGCAATCCGGCCCGGCCGTCATCGGCAGCGCGGGCGATGTCTGGAACATGGTGTCCGGCGTTGGCGGACTCGGCACCACCGGTACCAATGTCCCGCTGACCGATTCCACCGGAACTTCCTCTCCGGTTACTGTCAGTTGGACTTCCGACCTGCTTTATACCGTTGGCACCCGGCCCGGTAATTTCGGCAGTACCCCCTACCGGAACCTGATGAGTGCCTACCCGGTGAACCATGTCGGCCAGCCCGCACGGTCTATCACGATCTCCGGCTTGGTCCCCGGGGCACAGTACAGCCTCTACATGATCACCCAGGGCGATGTCGGTGCGAACAGCCGACGGACCTCCTTTGCCGTCAACGGCGGGACCGCAGTTGCAACCACTGCCGGGGCCGACATCGGCACATACGTCAACGGACAGAATTACGTCCTCCTAACTGTCACCGCCGACAGCGCAGGCGTCCTCTACGTTGTCTGGCAAGTGGTGTCCGGCGAAGCCAACGTGAACGGCTTCCAGCTCGCAGGCAACCTCGCCTGCAGCGTCTCGGGATCAACAGTAACCCTCTCGGGTATTGGCCCATGCACCATCCAGGCATCGCAGCAGGGCAATGCCAACTACTCGGCTGCCGCGCCTGTCAACCGTACTTTCAACGTCACCCCGGCCGCCCAAACCATCGCGTTCGCCAACACCATCCCGTCCAGCGTAGTGTTCGGCTCCGGCCCCGTTGCGCTCTCCGCAACTTCCAACGCGCCGAGCCCCTCGTTCACCTTCGGCACCACTTCGGCCAGCACCGTCTGCACCGTGTCCGGCACCACCGTCACGCTTGTTGGCATCGGAACCTGCGCCCTCACGGTAACGGCGGCGGCCACCGGCAATTACGCGGCAGTCAGCACCCCGGTCACACTGAATCTGACCATCACCGCCGCCACCCAGACCATCGCGTTCGCCAACACCATCCCGTCCAGCGTAGTGTTCGGCTCCGGCTCCGTTGCGCTCTCGGCAACTTCCAACGCGCCCAGCCCTTCGTTCACTTTCGGCACTACCTCCGCCAGTTCGATCTGCACCGTCTCCGGCACCACCGTGACACTGGTCGGTGGAGGAACCTGTTCGCTCACCGTCACAGCCGCCGCATCCGGCAACTATGCCGCCGTTACCACTCCATTAACCCGGACTTTGACGATCAATCGCTCCAGCCAATCCATAACGTTCGGCAACCTCGTCGACCGCGTCTTCGGTAGTGGTAGCTTCACGGTTGCTGCAACTTCGGATTCCGGCCTAGCGGTCAGTTTCTCCACCTCCACCAATACGGCCTGCACCGTCACGGGTACTACAGTTGCGCTGATTGGTCTCGGCGTTTGCACCATCCAAGCCGATCAGGCGAGCAACTCGGGCTATGCGCCCGCGACCTCGGTTTTCCGAACCTTTACGGTCTATCAGCTTTCCCAAACGATTGACTTCGCCGCTCCCTCGGACCGCCCCCTCGGAGCTGCCCCGTTTACCCTCGGTGCCACCGCATCGTCCGGCCTCGCCCCCTCCTACTCCGTTGTTCCGTCGCTGATTGACGTCCAGTTCGGCTGCACGGCTGGAACTCAATGCGCCGGGTCCACCGGCAACGCCTCCACTCTCCAACAGTCCGGTGC
>CAITMP010000793.1 GCA_903893525.1 uncultured Acidobacteriia bacterium
CTGCCCCCAAACTGGTCCCGGACATCTTCTTCCGTACTGTCTGCAAGGCCCGGAACAAGTGCGTTTTCACGGTACCTTCGCGCAATCCCGTTGCCTCGGCGATCTCCAGCAAATCCATGTCCTCCACGAAGCGGAGGAGGAATACTGTTTTTTGCATTTCCGGCAGACTTGCGGTGGCATTCCAGACCGCCGCGAGCTGCTCCTTGGCCGAGACTGTCATCTCCGGAGACATTCTGCCGTCCGAAAGCAGATCGGCTGCCGAATGCGCGTCCACACCTGAAGATCCCAACATCCGCCAGAAGTAAAGCTTCCGATTGCGGGCATGGTCACGGATCAGGTTGACTGCAATTTGCATCAGCCAAGTGGCAACGCTGGAGTCGCCCCGGAAACGGTCGCGGGCCTGCCACGCCTTGGTGAAACAGTCCTGGGCGATCGTCTCGGCGGCACTGCGGTCACGCAAAGAGACCAGCGCAAAGCGGAAAACCTTGGGCCAGTGCTGGCTCACAATGGAGTCGAAATCAGCAGCCCAGTCCGAACTGGCAGCACCTGACTGGATCATCTTTTTCCCAGCGAGCGGCTGCCCAGTGAGCGGTTGACCAGTGAAAGTTGGCGCCGTGGCTGCATACCCCGTCTGCATTCGTTGGTGTAGACGGGATGTTCGCGTCGGGGTTTACAGGCTGGACAGATTTTCGAGGAAATAGTTTTGGCCCCGGTCTCAGGATTCCAGCAGGAATGTGACAGGGCCGTCGTTGACCAGTTCGACTTCCATATGGGCTTGGAAGACGCCGGTCCTGGTCACGAGGCCAGATTGGGCAACCTTCGCCACAAAGTAATCATAGAGTTCGCGGGCGACTGCGGGAGGAGCGGCACCGTCGAAGCTGGGGCGGCGTCCCTTGCGGCAGTCGCCGTAGAGGGTGAACTGGGAGACGAGGAGAAGCTCAGCATGGACGTCGATGGCGCTGAGGTTCATCTTTCCGGCATCGTCTGAAAATATGCGGAGCTGGAGCATTTTGGCGGCAAGGCGGTCGGCCTCCGCCGTGGTATCCCCGGCTCCGAATCCAACAAGTGCCAGAATACCCCGGTTGATTTGGCCAACAATCTGGCCATCCACGGTTACACTGGCGCGCGCCGCGCGTTGCAAGAGTATCCTCATAAATTACCGTCGCCATGGCATTCAGTTTCTAGGTCATTTTGATTCTGTTGCATGATATATTAACTTGGAGTTTTATGGCACTGGACAAATCGAGCGCAAACACTGAAATCCTGGAATACGCCTTGAAGCACATGGTATCGCAAAGGGACGCGATCCAAGCGCGCCTGGACGAGGTTCGGAGGCGATTGGGTCAAAGACCGTCCGAGGTAAAAACTCAGACGCCCATTTCCGGACCATTGAAGAGAAACTTGACACCGGACGCCCGCAAGCGGATTGCGGAGGCACAGAACCGCCGGTGGGAAAAGGTGCGGATGGCGAAGACAGCATCGGCGTAGCCCCTTGGCATCCGCTAGGGGAGGACGCTTACGTACATTGACATCGGGGTCGGGAACCCTACAAGCAGGCAACGCAATCCTTTTAGTATGAAAGCCATTTACAGCCTGCTTGCCGTTGCACTCGGTCTCTTGCCGCTCCCCAGAGCGGTTGCGCAGTCACCAACCGCGAAGATCGTCGGTGCGGCCGACGCATTCCTCAAAACTCTGGACGAGCCACGCCGCAAGTCCGTGCTTTTCGCTTTTGACGACCAGGAGCAAAGGAAGCGCTGGTCCAACTTCCCGATTTCGATTGTTCCCCGGGCGGGGATCGCGGTGAAGGACATGAACCCCGCACAGCTATCTGCTGCATGGGCACTGCTCTCGGCTGCACTGAGTCCGAAGGGCTTTGAAAAAGTTCAGCAAATCATGGCGGCGGACGAGACTCTGAAGATCGGCGAGTCTGGACGTGGAGGGGGACAAGGCGGACCCGGGGGGCCACCCAATGGCAGGGGACGCGGTCCGGGTGGCCCTGGTGGACGCGGTCCCGGCGGGGGACTGCTGTTCGGCAAGGATCTTTATTACTTTTCCATCCTCGGGACGCCTTCGGAAAAAAGTCCTTGGATGCTTCAGTTTGGCGGCCACCATCTGGCCCTGAATGTCACGATTGACGGGCTCCAGGGCATCCTGACACCGACCCTTACGGGAGCCCAGCCCGCTCTTTACACCGACAACGGCAAAACCGTCAGGCCTCTGGCGGGCGAAAGCGACAAGGGTGCGTTGCTGCTGAATTCACTGGATGAAAAGCAGAAAAGACAGGCGGTTCTGGGCGCGCGGCTGGCCGACTTGGTGCTGGGTCCGGGTCAGGACGGCAAGACTATCGTTCCGGAGGGCATCAAGGGGTCGGCCCTGACGGAGAAGCAGCGGGCGATGCTGCTTGACATTGTTTCCGAGTGGGCCGGAATCGTGCACGCGGCCGCAGCTTCCGCCCGCATGGCCCAGCTGAAGGCCGAAATCGGCGAGACTTGGTTTGCGTGGAGTGGGCCAACAGACGTGGAGCCTGGGACGAACATTGCCTCGTACTACCGGATTCAAGGGCCACATCTGGTGATCGAGTACGCGCCACAGCGGATGGGTGGAGACGCGTCCAACCATGTCCATACGATGTATCGAGATCCGACGAACGACTACGGGCGCGCGAAATGAAACTCCTCGCAGTCCTGCTGACGCTAACGACTTTTCTCAACGCACATCGGCTGGACGAGTATCTCCAGGCGACGCTCGTGTCGATCGATGGCGACCGAGTGAAAGCGGAAATGAGGCTGACGCCCGGCGTTGCCGTATTTGGATTCGTGATGGATAAAATTGACCGCGACCGCGACGGCATCGTTTCCTCTCCCGAACAGCAGGCTTATGCGGAGCGGGTTCTAGGGGATATCTCGGTCGCGAGCGACGGTCGCAGGGTCAAGCCGCAATTTTCGTCGGTCCAGTTCCCTTCAATGGAGGAAATGCGGGAGGGGCGGGGTGAAATCCAGATTGTCTTTACCGCGTTGCTGCCCAAGGGAAACCACGAGAGGGAACTGACGATTGAAAACCGGCACGAGGCACGTATCTCGGCCTATTTGGTAAATTGCCTTGCCCCGGTGGACTCGCGCATTCAGGTGCGCAAACAGAGCCGGAACTATAGTCAATCGCAGTACCGGGTGGAGTATTCAGACGCGGCAGGACAGGAGCCGCTGGTTGCGGCGTTTTGGCTGGCTCCCGCCGGCCTCGTCTTGATGGCTCGGCTTGGTTGGCTCCTTCGAGGCGCGTGGCGCGCCATCTGACACTGTGGCAGGCAGGACTGGGATCACCAGTCGAATTGACGGACAATGGCGGGAATTGTGTCCTTGGCTGCAATTCTGCCGTCCTGGAAGAACACTGCGGTTTCGGCGAGCCTGGCCGCGAACGGAACATCGTGGGTAATCAGGATCTTGGCTTGGGGCAGGCGGGACAGGAGTTCCGCCAGACCACGCTGGCCCGGAGGGTCGAGAAATGTGGTCGGCTCGTCCAACACGAGGAGTTTCGGTTCCTCCGCCAGGATTCCCGCGATGGCAACACGCTTCTTTTCCCCGGCACTCAGATGCCACGGAGCCTTCCCGGACTTGTGGGCCATTCCGACCTGCTCCAGCGCGTGCAGGGCCTTGGCTATGGCGACGGTGGAATCGAGACCGGCGGCTAGCGGCGCAAAGGCTACGTCCTCCAGCACGGTCGGCATGAACAACTGGTTGTCGGAATCCTGGAAGACCAGCCCGACGCGACGCCGGATCTCCTTCAGACTGCTGTCACGAAGCTCCAGACCATCGATGGCGATAGTGCCGGAGGTGGCCCGCAGGAGTCCGTTCAGATGCAGGGCAAAGGTGGTCTTGCCGGATCCGTTGGCACCCAGCAGGGCGATGGTTTCGCCGGGCCGGAGGTCGAAATCAATACCTTTCAGCGCCTCGGTACCGTCTTCGTAGGCATAGCGGAGGTCTCGAACCTCGACGATGGGGGTCATTTCAGTGCCACCCTGGCTGCGACCACGGTGCAGACGGACGCTGCAGCGAAAATGACGTCCGGGAGTCGGAGGGGAGTCGGCCGGAACGCTGGCATGCGGCCATCGAAACCACGGGCGACCATGGCTCGGTGGATGGCGCTGGCACGGGTGTGCGCCCTAGCGAACAAGACGCCCGCCGCCCCGGCCGCCTTCTTGAATTCGAGAACACGGACCGACCCGGACCGGCTGGCGGCGGCGTCCCGCATGGCACCAGCCTCCTCGCGCAGAACCATCAGATAACGGTAGAGAAATTGCATCACCTGCAGCAGGAACGCAGGGGCACCAAGACGGTCCAAGCCGCCGAGGAGTTCGGGCAGTGGAGTAGACGCCACGAGAAGGAGGGCGGTAAGGGAGGAAAGATATCCGCGCACCACCAGCATGACCGCGCGGTTCGGGTCGCCGGAAAGAATCGAGACGAAGCCGATGGCACACGCGAAAGGCAAGACCACGGTGGCCCCGATCAGCAGGCGCACGATGGGTAAACGTGCGGCGAAAACGCCGGTGGCCAGCATCGCGAGATAGATTGCGGCCAGTGGCCATGTCGGCCGGGACATGGTGGCGATGGCCACAAGCATTCCGAGAGCAGCCACAACCTTGGCGACGGGATGTAGGCGGTGCACGGGGCTGTCCAAGCGGCTCCAGCGGTCGATTCGGGCGTGGCGCAAATCAGGAGCCCTCCCCCGGACGGTGTGAAAGTGCCCGCATGGCGACCCGGCAGACAAGATAGACGATGGCGATGCCGAGAAGTCCGGCAAGGCTTCTGCCAAACCAGTGTCCCCCGGCAAGCTGGTAGTCGGCGAGGGGAGACTGGAGGATGGATTTGGCACTGGACCAAATTCCGGCGCTTTGGGCAAAACGCTCCAAGCCATCGGGATGCTGGGAGGCAAGGAACACACCAACGGATGCGAGCACGGTGGCGGACGCAGCCAGTGCGATGCGCGCGGGGGTACCGCCAGAGGGCGTGCGGAGAAACCCGGGCTGGATTTTCTCCAGTGCGCCCACGACGGCCACGGTGATCGCACCTTCCACCAAGGCGGACACCACGAAGAGTGCAACGGAAACGGTCAGCACTGCTTTTGGCATGGGCACACCCGAAAGCGCGAGTTCAGCAAGGGCGAGAGTCGCACTAACGAGGAGCGAGATCACACCGCCGAGGAAGATCCCGGATTTGCGGCCCTTCAACAGCAAGTAGGGCAGATATCCGGCCAGCACACCGGCGATCGCCATGTTGCAGACATTGGCACCGAGGGCAAGCAGTCCGCCGTCCTGGAAAATCAGGGCTTGGATGGCGAGGATGGCCGTCATGACGATGGAGGCCGCAGCCGGTCCAAGCGTGAACGACAGCAAGGCACCGCCAACAAGATGTCCGCTGGTCCCGTTGCCAACAGGGAAGTTGATCATTTGCGCGGCGAAGATGAATGCGCCCATCACGCCCATGAGGGGAATCCTGTGGTGGTCGAAATCGCGCTGCGCCCTCCGACCGAGCCACGCCACGGCAGGTACTGCCGCCAAATCCAGCGGGACCCAAACACGCGCACTGAGGAAGCCGTCCGGAATGTGCATGAATCGCTTTCACGGTAGCACGTTCCTGCGAATCGTGCCACGCACTAAACAGGAACTACGAGGCGGAGGGGAAATCGGATTTGGCAAATCGCGCTGCGACGATGCGCAATCGTTCCTGGTGGGTGGCGGCAGGAGTGGAGGCAAGGGCGTCCAGAGCTTCGGGCCGGTACAGTTCATAGAACGCGGCGATGCGTTCCGGCAATTCCGGACCGGAATTGCGGTGGAGCACGGCCACAATTTCATCAGGGGAAGCGGAGTCCAAGGCCTCCCAAATTTGGTAGGGAGACGTTGCGGCGATGCCGACCTCCGATTCGATGGCTGCGACGCGGCCTGCAAAGCCGTGCCAGCGCGCTTGGTCCGCCGTCGAGAGACCGCAGGCAGAAATGGCAGCGGACCGCTCAACAGGATCAAGCCGCTGCAAAAGGACGGAAAGGAATGCCAGCGCCCCGGGACTGCCCGGTGGCAGGTACTGGCTGGCCGTTTCGCCAAGGCGAGCCAGACCCGGCAAATCCAGCGCATCGCCTGTGAGGGCCGGGTGAATCAGCGACATCAAGCCCAGCGAATCCAACTCGGCGACCATGGCGGCTGCGGCAGGGTGCATTGCCATCGAGAAAAGTTCGCCCGCCAAGCACTGCGGAGCCGCAAGTTTGTGCCATTCCTCGCTAATGGCCGTTTCGAGGCGCGTTGCCGTGCGAGTGGCGAATTCGAAACCCATCGCGTGTTTGAAGCGGATCAAGCGGAAGATTCGGGATGGGTCGTCGAAGAAACATTCCGACCCGCAGGTGCGCAACTCCCGGTTGACTATGTCGGACTCGCCGTTGAGGGGATCCACAAGCAGTCCCCGTGAGCGGCGACCAAGGGAGATGGCAATGGCGTTGATGGTGAAATCGCGCCGCCGCAAATCCTCATGGATCATGGCGGGTGCAAGTACCGGGGTGCCGCCGGGCTGCGAGCGGACCTCGGTGCGGGCATTGGAGACCGAGACGGAAATGCCGCCTTCCAAAGCCAATTCGACCCATCTTCCGAGTGGATCCTGGGCCGAAATGTTGCCGCCAGCTTCCTCCGCGAGCGCGGGTCCCAAGGCAGCGGCGCCATGCTCCACGGTGAAATCGAAATCGT
Organism: uncultured Acidobacteriia bacterium; assembly: GCA_903893525.1. Classification (GTDB taxonomy): domain Bacteria; phylum Acidobacteriota; class Terriglobia; order Bryobacterales; family Bryobacteraceae; genus BOG-234. The sequence goes on from CAITMP010000793.1 coordinate 6,722, forward strand.
GGATTGGAACGGAACAAAGGAGGTCGCGGACAGCGCCGCCCGTCAACCACAATCCTGCCAGGGCATTGGCTGCCAGGCGTTCCATGGCGGAGACCACCCGTGCCTGGCCCGCATCCAAGTGATTTTCAAGCAGGAAAAGGTAGTCGGTCATGGCTCATTCTCCGGTGGATTCAGGCCCTGGGGTGGAAACGGTCCACCGTCTCGCGCAGACGGGAGCGGACGACGTGGGTGTAGATTTCGGTAGTGGAGATATCGGAGTGGCCCAACATCGCCTGGAGGCTGCGGAGGTCGGCACCGCCTTCGAGCAGGTGGGTGGCGAAGGTGTGCCGCAGCACGTGCGGGGAGAGGTTGTGGAATATCCCGGCGCGCTTGCCATTGATTTTCACGGCGGCCCAGAAACCCTGGCGGGTCATGCCGGAGCCCCGGGCCGTGACAAAAAGGTCCGCGGATTCCTTGCCTTTGAGGAGAAGTTCACGTGCTTCCTCCACGTAGCGGCGGACGGCTTCCAAAGCTTCGGCGTGAACCGGAACGATCCGCTGCTTGTTGCCCTTTCCGGTGACGCGCACGAGGCCCAGGCCAGTATCCAAATTGGTGCGGCGCAGTTTGATCAGCTCACTGACACGGATGCCGGTCGCGTATAGGAGTTCGAACATGGCCCGGTCGCGCAAGCCGCTCGGCTTGGAGAGATCCGGGGCTTGGATGAGCTGTTCGACTTGTTCCTTGTTTAGGAACTTGGGAATGGTGGCCCACTGTTTTGGACTGCCTATATGCTCGGTGGGGTCGGATGCGAGCAACCCCTCGCCCATCAGGAAATGGCAGAGGCCGCGGACGGCACTCAGATGCCGGGCGATGGAACGGCTGTTGAGTTCTCGGGCATAGAGGGCGTTGACGTAAATTGCGAGGGATTCGCGGTCGGGGTAGTTTCCCTGGTTGAGGGGATGGAGGAAGGCGAGAAGGCTATCGAGATCCGTGGCGTATGCCTCGAGCGTGTTCTTGGAAAGCCCGCGCTCCATGCGGCAGTGGGCCAGAAAGGCCCGGATACCGCGCGACAAAGGAGTCTCCGCCAGAACTTGGTCCGCCATGCAGTGAAAGAACACCCCGCATTGTAATGATACGATAAACTCGGCAAATGGCGCATCCCGTTGAGGGACGGCCTGCAGAGAAACTTACAAAATGGGTGGATCCACGGCGAAAAAAGTGGCTGTCCGGCGTTTCGACCGCGAAACGGTGTGCGGCTTCGTCGACCCCAAGTCATACCTGCAAGCCCAGAATCTGGAAATGCTGAAGCCCTCGGGCGAGCTTGTCATCCTCCCCTACGCACAGGTAAAGTATGTGTCGTTCGTGAAGGAATTCGACGGCGATCCGCTCACTCGCACGGTCTTCCACTCGCGCCCCAAATTCGAAGGCCTGTGGGTGCGGATGTCGCTGCTGGACGGCGACATCATGGAAGGTGTGCTTCCCAACAATCTGCTGTTATGGGACGCGACCGGATACACGTTCACACCTCCTGAACCGGACGGGAACAACCAAAGAGTTTTCGTGCCCAAAGTGTCTCTTCGCGTGATTCAAGTACTGGGAGTGGTCGGAAGCCCACTGAGCGCTTCCGGAACATCGCTCAAGAGGAAGCAGCGGGTGAGCCCCGACCAAGCACGGCTTTTTTGATGCCAGCGTGCCGGGCCTACGTATGGCAGGCCTGGCCGGTTTGGTTACATTTTGATTTTCCCGTGGATGATCCGATAGACTGGATAAGGCAGTTTCAGCGCTTTCCGGCCGTATCGGAACCAGTTCCGCGCTGGGCTGCAGACACAGGGGTTTCAAATTATGCTCAGTA
>CAITMP010000794.1 GCA_903893525.1 uncultured Acidobacteriia bacterium
CCACAACTTCCGCACTTGGGAGGGCGATGTGGCGATGAAGTGCCCAGTGGAAGTTCAGATCTCGGACCGTCGGGAGAAGGAGCTTGCCGACCAAGGTTTCATTCCGCTCGTACACTGCAAGGAAACGGACTACGCCGCATTTTTCAGCGTGCAGTCCTGCCAGAAGCCGGCGCTGTACAACACGGATTCTGCCAACAAGAACGCTCGTCTTTCCGCGCAATTGCCTTATGTGTTTGCGGTGTGCCGATTCGCGCACTACATGAAGGTGATGATGCGTGACAAGATCGGTCGGTACATGTCGAAAGGGGACATGCAGACGTTCCTTTCAACATGGATCGCCGAATATGTGTTGGATATGGACGACGGCTCCCACGAACAAAAGGCCAAACGGCCGTTGCGTTCGGCGCGGATCGATGTTGACGAAGATCCGGCCAAGCCCGGTGTGTTCCGGACCACGATGTTCCTCCAGCCCCACCTGCAGTTGGATGAGTTGAATGTTTCCCTCCGCCTGGTGGCCGAGCTGCCGAAATCGAAGGGCTAGTCAGGGTTGAACTGGTAATGCGGGCCCGCCCCGTAACGGGCGGGATTTCAGACAATTGAAGAAAAAGGAGATTCATCATGGCTTTTGACGCGTTTCTCAAAATCGACACGATTGAGGGCGAGAGCCCCGACAGCAAGCATGGGAAGGAAATCCAATTGGCCTCCTTCTCGTTTGGGGCGGATCAGCCCGCCTCGTCCAACATTGGCGGGGGGGCAGGCACGGGCAAGGTCAACATGCATGACCTGAGCATCTTGCACCAGGTCGATAAGGCCAGTCCCAAACTGTTCCTTGCTTGTGCCACCGGCCAGCACATCAAGAACGCCGTCCTGTCCGTCCGGAAGGCCGGTGGTGAGCAGCAGGACTACCTGATCGTGACGCTGGAAGACGTGGTCGTCAGTTCCGTTCAGGCGTCAGGCCAGTCGGGCGACGGTTCGCCGATGGAACATGTCCATCTCAACTTCACCCAGATCAAGGTAGAGTACAAGGTGCAGGACGAAAAGGGTGCTCTGACGGGTTCTGTGGCTGTCGGCTTCAACGTGAAGACGATGAAGAAGGTCTAACTTTCGTTTCCAGGGGGAAATTGATAATGCAGCGGGCGCAGGAACTCTACCGCGAGGGCAAACTGACTGAGGCCATCAGTCAACTTCAGGCAGTGCTTCGCGACAAGCCCACCGACAAGCGGGCTCGAACCTTCCTGTTCGAGCTCCTTTGTTTCGCCGGTGAGTTTGATCGTGCGAGGAAGCAGCTCGGTGTCCTCGCGGAGGAGACTCAGCAGACCAAGCTCGGCGTTTCGTTCTATTTGGCGGCTCTCTCCGCCGAAACGGACCGCCAAGCTTGGTATCAGCTGCCTGCGCCCCCTGTCGTTGATTCCGCTCGGAATGATTCCGCCGAAAGTGTTTCTGCGGGCGTGACTGGCGATGGCAGGGCCGTTTCTGGTGTTTGCGATGGGGTGCCATTCAGCGGCATCCACGACCTCGACCCCCGGCTGGGTGGGTCACTGGAGTTCCTCACGGCGGGCAAGTACCATCGCATCGCCTTCCGCAATTTGGCCCGGCTCGAATTTAGCCCCACGGCGAGAGCCCGGGACGCATATTGGAGAGTAGCAACACTCGAATTTTCAGCCGAGATGGGTTCAAACGAACTTGACTCGATATTAGTGCCGGTTCTGTATCCACAAACCTACCTGTTCGAAGACGACCAGACGCGTCTGGGTCGTACCACTGACTTTGCCCTGAGCGAAGGGGGCGAGGAAATTCCCTGCGGGCAGCGCATCCTGGTAATCGGCGGTCGCGAGGTGCCGCTCTTGGAGATCACGTCCATTACCTTCGATGACCCTGCGCCAGCTGGCGGCGGAAGTGTCTGACTTTGAGTTCACAGTAGAGCGAATCCTCGACTGGGACCGGCTGCTGGCAGATATTCCCGGCAACAAACCCAGCGGTGATGCCGTTCGCAACACGCCAGCTTACGATCAGATAAAAGATGCCTTGCGTCC
>CAITMP010000795.1 GCA_903893525.1 uncultured Acidobacteriia bacterium
GACCGCGCGGGGGGACGTTGCGGACCGGGTCCAGGGACTCCGAACCGGCGCAGACGACTATTTGGTGAAGCCATTTGATCCGAATGAGCTACTGGCGCGCGTGGAGGCGCTGCTGCGGCGTGTCGGCAAGCAGCCGCTGACCCCCGTGGCGCGTTTCCAGTTCGGCTGCGTGGTCGTGGATTTTGAACACCAGGAAGTCCTGCGCGGCGGCGTCCCCATCAAACTAGCAGCCCGCGAACTGCAGCTGCTGCGCCACTTGATTAACCATCGCGGCCAAGTCCTCCCTCGCGAAAGCATCCTCGCCCGTGTCTGGCACGACCAGCCGTTCATTGGTCCCCGAACGGTGGACGTGCACATTGCTTGGCTGCGTCAGAAATTGGAGCCGGATTCGCAATCGCCCAGATTCATCAAGACCGTGCGCGGGGAAGGATACAGCTTCGAAGGGTAAGCCTGCCAATCCCCTGTGGGGATGTGGGCGATACCCTTTTCCAACATCTGCTCCCTAGGCTATTGCCGGTTTTGCATCCCTCGGACGCACGTACCAATCCAGTGCCTCGCCGACATCCATTTTCTGCGGCTCGGAAACCGAGTCGGGATGGGTCGTCCGGAATCTCGCCAGCAAGTCGGCGGAAAGTTTCGCCACCACATCCCCATTCGAGTCCGCAACGTTGTGGAATTCGCCGGGGTCGCGGCGGAGATCGTAGAGCCGCACGTAGCGTCCGGGGGTGGGATTGTCGGTCTTGTAGCCGTCATTGCGCAGCCGTTTCCCGCTGCAGTGGATCAACTTCCAGCGCGAAGTGCGCAGGACGGCCTCCTCGTTTTCGAGATACTCGCTGAAGATGCTCGTGCGCGGGGCGGCGACGCGTTTCTTTTCCAGGTACGGCCGGAGCGATTGTCCGTGTTGGACCGGGAGCGGTTCCGCGCCCAGCAGATCCAGTATTGTTGGGGGCACGTCCACAGATTCGGTGAAATTGGCGACCACGCCGCGGGAAACCTTGCCGGGCCAGCGAATGATCAACGGAACCCGCAGCGCCGGGTCGTATCCACAATGCTTCTCAAAGCGGCCATGCTGCCCAAGGCTGTACCCGTGGTCCGCCATGTAGACCACGAGGGTGTCGTTCTCCAGATTGAGCTGGCGGAGTTTGTCGAGAACCACGCCGACGTTGTGGTCGAGGAAATCCACCGAAGTGTAGTAGGCGGCGGCGATGCCCTGCTTTTCAGGTCCCGTGAGGTCGCGGAATATGAGCGGGATCTGCCCGGCATCCTCGGGGCCGACGCGTGGCACGGGAAAATCCTGGGGCCGGTACTTGTTGCGCCACTCGACGGGAAAATCGTAGGGCGAATGCGGCTCCTGGAAGCTGACCCAGAGCGCAAAACGGTCGTCCATGTGCTGCTGCAGGAATTTGCAGGCTTCCCGCGCGACCCAGGTGGATTTCATCTGCTCCTGCGTTCGGGGGAAGGGAAGCGCTTCTGAATTCAACCAGATGCGTGCCGGATCCTGGAACGGGTGCCACGCTGGCTTTGTCTTGTATTCCGCGAATTCCGGTGTTGGCCCTACCTGCTTCAGCCATTGCCGGTTGACCACATCCTCGGTCCATGCCATGTCGAAGCCATGGAGGCCGGGCTTTCCGGGTTGGTTAAAATGCATCTTGCCGATGACGCCGGTGGAGGCTCCCCCGTGTTTCAGGATCTTGGCCAAGGTCATTCGATCTTCGCCAAGCGGCGTTTCGAGCACCGTGACGCCCGCCGAATGCGGCAACCTCCCGGTGAGAATGCACTGGCGGGACGGCGTGCAAACAGGCGAGTTGCAGTAGTTTGCGGCGAATCTGGTGCCTTCGGAAGCCAGCCGGTCGATGTTCGGCGTCCGGGCGAGGCGGTTGCCGTCGGCTCCCATCACATATCCGGCGTGGTCGTCGGCCAAGATGAACAACAGGTTGGGATTGCGGTCCTGTGCGCGCGCCACTTGGCCGGGCAGAAGTGCAGGGAGGGCGGTTTTCAGCAAGTCGCGGCGGGTGGTCATGCTTCCGACAGTGTATTCCCGTTGGCCCTACCACCTCAATAGTGCAGGGGGAATTGTCTTTGTGCCTATGATCGGGCACGATGGAATCGGGTGTCGATTTCCTCCGACCTCCGGGGTGCCGTCGAGCGCTTCGTGGCTGGTGCGGCGCAGCCCGCGCTTCTCGATTCCGGCGAAGAACCGCTACTCATGGTGGCGGACCAGTGGTCCCTGCGCGAATGGAACGGGCGGCTTGTTATTGAGGCATGGAACGCGGATCGGAATCTGATCCGGAAAGTTTCCGGAATTGTGGAGCATCGGAGGGACAGGCTCCTTCTGACGACTGAACGCTTCCCGAAGAGTCCCGGAGAGCTTCGTATCGCCGACTTGGGGGCACCTTCCGGCTTGGAAGCGGTGCGAAGGAGCACCCGCACGGCGTTCCGCGAACGATTCAGGCTGATGCTGGAACGCGAATACCCGGGGTGGGTGGTGGAGGAAGTTTCGTCCGAGCCCAACTTGGAGGAAAGCCTGTCCGGGAGTTTTCCGCGCGCCTTCATCCGTTGCGGCTCGAAAGGGATGGCTGCAATGGCAGCCCATCCGGACGCGAACGATCCCTGCGGTCTGGTGCCGTTGGGCTTGGTATGGCTGCAGCACCTTCGCCGCAGGGAAAAAAAAGTTCAAATCGGACGGCTGCTGCTCTATGCGCCCTTGCGTCGGGAGCACGAAGTTACTTTCCGGGCGGCATGGATCGATTCGGGCCACGTCCAGTGCCACCTGCGCGTTTATGATGACCGGGACCGCACCGCCGCCGTTGATTTCGGGGACTTCGGCAACGCCGATTCCACTCTACCGCCCTGCCGCCGACCGGTTGCGCCCAATGCCGAGTCGCCGGACTTGCCCGAAATTGGGGCTGTGGAGCGCGTGGAACAGTCCGACGGCGGCGTCAGCCTTCGCGTCCGTGGCTTGGAGTTTGCCCGTTGGAACGCCGGGAAACTGACTTGCGGCATCGGGAGGCGGAAGTCTGCCTCGATGGAGACCGTTGAGTCGACTGCGCGGGAGTTGCTCCGGGTCCGGTCCGATGCGAGCCATGACAGGGCGAGTCCCCTGTATTTGCAACAACCGGAGGCTTGGCTGGAGTCCATGGTGCGGGGCTCGCCGCGAATCATCGATCCGATGCTGATGGCATCGCCCCTCTACGGCCAGGTTCCGATTTTTGGCGCACCGGACCGTGGGGTGGTGGATCTCCTCGGCGTGGAGCATACCGGACGCCTGGTGGTGGTGGAACTGAAGGCCACCGCCGACATCCAGTTGCCCTTCCAGGCACTGGACTACTGGGTGCGCGTTCGAAAGCACCTCTACGCCGGAGATTTCGAGCGTATGGGATATTTTCCGGGCATCGCATTGCTCCGGGAGGATCCCCGGATCGTGCTTGTCGGCCCGGCATTGGAATTCCACTCGACCAGCGAGGCGCTGATCGGTGCCATTTCGGGTAGGGTTGAAATCACACGGGTTGGGCTGGCTGCGGACTGGCGGAAGGAGCTTCGGATCATGTTCCGGTTGCGGGGGGCCGAACGGCCCTAGCGGGGTGCTGCTATCCTCAGGGTTCACCCCCTTACGTTCCATGGATTCGGTAGCCTCAATCCTCTTTGCAGCCCTTTCCATCGTCGTGATCGACCTGTTGCTCGGTGGCGACAATGCGATCGTGATCGCAATGGCAGTTCAGTCCCTGCCCGAGCGGCAGCGCAAGATGGGCATTATGGCCGGTGCGGCCGGGGCGGTGGTCATTCGCATCGTCCTGACATTCTTCGCCGCGCAATTGCTGGAATTGCCCTACATACGTCTGGTGGGTGGTGTGCTGATCCTCTGGATTGGGGCGCAGTTGCTGGGAGGCACCGGCGGCAACGCCCATGGCGGAAAGTCCGCACGCGGCTTGGGCCACGCCATCTGGATGATTCTGTTGGCGGACGTGACGATGTCGCTCGACAACATTCTGGCCGTTGCGGCGGCCTCCAAGGGGAATCTTACGCTCTTGATCCTTGGCCTTGGGTTGAGCATCACATTCGTCGTATTTGCCAGCGATGTGCTTTCCAAACTGATGGACCGCTATCCAATCATCGTCTGGATCGGCGCGGCAATCCTGGGGCGCGTCGGCGGAGACATGATCCTCGCAGACAAGTGGCTGCTTGGCTACTTCCATCCATCGACGGCGGTCGAAATCGGCGGGCAAATACTGGGCGCGGGGCTCGTCCTCGGCTGTGGGTGGCTGTTGCGAAATAAAAAGGGAAGAAAGCTCCGTCCCGCCGCGTCTGATAGCTGAGACCTTTGGATGTGGTTTTGGCGCAGATGCCGGTAGCCTTGATCGAAGACACGGAACAGGAGATTCTCGAGGGTTGCCGCCAAGGCGATCCCGAGTCTTTCCGCGCTCTGTTCGAACTCCACAAGGACAAGGTCTACAGCGTGGCGCTGCGTTTCTCGGGCTTGCCCGAAGAGGCTGACGATATTGCGCAGGAAACATTCGTCAAGCTCTTTGACAACATCGGCAGCTTCCGGGGCGGGGCGAAATTCGAGTCGTGGCTTTACCGGATGGTGGTCAACACTTGTTTCGACCACAAGCGCCGCTCGCGACGCATCCTGCCGCTGTTGGACGGTCTGATCGGGAGTCTGCGCGCACCGGGCCGGTCGGCCTTGGATGAAGTGATGCGGGCGGAGATGTCCGGGCACGTGAAGACCGCCGTCGGCTGCTTGCCTGCCGATCAGCGGATTGTAGTCGTTTTGAGGTATACCCAGGGTCTATCGTATGACGAGATCGCGGAGATTCTGGGCTGTCC
>CAITMP010000796.1 GCA_903893525.1 uncultured Acidobacteriia bacterium
GCCCTCCTGCCTGCCTTCCTGTCGGCCCTCCTGCCTGCCTTCCTGTCGGCCCTCCTGCCTGCCTTCCTGTCGGCCCTCTTCGCGGCCTTGTTCCAGACCTTGGAGCACCAGAGGTCCGAACACATCATGTTCCAAGTAGTCGTCCAACGCGAACATTTTCTTTCCCTCCTCCTTGACGAATTCCCCCAACTGGCGAAGTCCCGCCAAGGTCAACAGTTGCCGGTATGCGACTCTGCGGTCGGCGGTACCCAACTCGCCGATGCGGTCCAGGATTGTCCGGGCGGCCTCGCGCTTGTCGCGGAGCCGCATGAGCACCGAAAGTATATTATCGCCCAGATCGTGACTGGCCATGAGTGGTTCCCCGTCCAGTGTTTTCAAATCGACCAGCGTGTAGGAAAAGCGGATGCTGTGGGCCGCGAAGGCATCCGGCATCGACATCGGCGACGATCCAATGTACAGAACGTACTGGAGCGGAAACTGTCCTTCGTCGGCCAGCAGCCAAGCCCCGTAGTTCAGCATACGGACGGCCATTTTCGGGTCGTTGTGGGTTTGGCATTCCAGCTGGACGGACTGGGCGAATTCGTCTTTGCCGATGGAATCGGCCCGGAGGCTTCGGGTAGCAGGCATCTCCACGTTGCGCCAAGAGACAATCCGGTGCCCCGTGATGTGTCGGACTGCCAGTCCATCCGGGTCCCGGAGCAGCTGCTTCAGAATGCTGTCGAAGTCTTGCAATGGGCGATCTCCCGATTGCCGATATTACCAGTGCTCGAGTTGCAAAGAAACTGTAAAAATTTACTATGCCCGTTGACGCCCCCAGTCAACGGGCATAGACTTGGGGAGCACCAGGGATTTTACCGGCGATTTGCCGGAACAGGAGGCAGACCTACAGATGGCTGCATATAGTCTCACCGTCAACGGGAAACCGCTTACGGTAAACGTGGATGATCCAAACACTCCACTGCTTTACGTACTTCAAGAGAACGCGCAATTGAACGGGCCGAAATTCGGCTGCGGCTTGGGGCAGTGCGGTTGCTGCACCGTCATGATCGACGGCGTACCGGCCAAGTCCTGCATCACGGCCATCTCGGATTCCGCGGGCCACGCGATTTTGAGCATCGAAGGTTTGGGCACTGCGGCCAACCCGCACCCGCTCCAGCAGGCGTTCATCTCCCAACAGGCGATGCAATGCGGCTACTGCATTAGCGGGCCGATGCTCTACGGCAAGGCCTTCATCGACAAGAATCCAGGCGCGACGCCGGACCAGATCGTGAATGCCCTCGGCCAGACGCAGTTGCTCTGCCGCTGCCACGCCCACAGCCGGATGGTAAATGCATTGTCGCTCTACGCACAGGGGAAGACACAATGAAGCTGGGAAATCTCTTCGATACATTCAAGCGGAGCCAGATGACTCCGGACGCCCGTGTTGCGCTGAAGAAACTGGAGAATGCCAGATCCGGTGCCTCCCGCCGCGATTTCGTGAAAACCGCCGGCGGACTCGTGATCGGTTTCAGTGCCCTCGGTGCCGCCAGCCAAGCGGACGCGCAGAGTCCGATCAACGTAACCGGCTTGGTGGACGCCAGCAAGGTGGACTCCTGGGTCAGCATCGGCTCCGATGGCGACGTCACGATCTACTCGGGAAAGTGCGAGTTCGGCCAGGGTTTCTCAACCGTCCAAGTGCAGTTGGGTGCCGATGAGTTGTACGTACCCCTGAGCCAGGTGAAGCTGGTGTACTGCGATACGGGATATACCCCCGATCAAGGCACGACTTCGGGAAGCCAGTCGCACATCGCGGAATTCGGCCCGTCGGGGCTGCGTTCGGCTTTGGCAACGGCCCGCCA
>CAITMP010000797.1 GCA_903893525.1 uncultured Acidobacteriia bacterium
CGGCAGCATTACCCGGCGCCAATCCCGACATCATGGCGTCGTCGGTCGCGACCCCTCTGGATAAATCGTTCTCGAACATCGACGGCATCGAGAGCATGTCGTCCACTAGTTCCCTCGGCACCACCAACATCACGTTGCAGTTCGATATCCGGCGTTCCATCGACGCCGCCGCACAGGACGTCCAAGCCGCCATCTCGCGCGCTGGCGGCAGCCTACCCACCAACATGCCCGCACCGCCTTCCTACCAGAAGGTCAACCCTGCGGCCCGCCCTGTTGTGTACATGGGCATCCGGTCAGACACCATGACCATGGCCGCGCTCAACGAATACGCCGAAACCCTGATCGGGCGGCGCATTTCGATGGTCAGCGGCGTGGCGCAGGTCCAAATCTTCGGTGCCAAGAAATATGCCGTCCGAATCCAAGCCGACCCGGACCGTCTTGCCTCCCGGCAGGTCGGATTGGAGGACATCCGCACCAGCCTCGGACAGCAGAACGTGAACCTGCCCGCAGGCTCCCTGTACGGGTTCACCAAAGCCTATTCGGTGCAGTCGAACAGCCAGGTCAGCACGGCCGATCAGTTCCGCCCCATGATCATCTCCTACCGCAACGGCAATCCGGTGCGGCTGGGTGATGTCGCGTCGGTGACGGACAGCGTCACCATGGACAAGAGCGCGTTCTGGGTCAACGGCAACCTGGCGATGATCGTCGCGGTGCAAAAGCAGCCGGGCACCAACACGGTCGAGGTCGTGGAGGGCGTGAAGCGCCTCCTCCCCAATCTGCAAAAGAACATGCCGGCGGGAATCCAGATGCACGTGGAGTTTGATGCTTCGCAGAATATCCGGCAGTCGATCGAGGACGTGAAATTCACGCTCCTGCTGACGATCATTCTGGTGATTCTGGTGATCTTCGTGTTCCTGCGGAATTTCTCCGCGACCGTCATCCCGAGTCTTGCGGTGCCATTGTCCCTGCTGGGCACTTTCGCCGCGATGAAGCTGCTGGGCTTCACCATCGACACGCTTTCCATGATGGCGATGACGCTTTCAGTGGGTTTCGTGGTCGACGACGCCATCGTCATGCTGGAAAACATCGTTCGTCACCTTGAAATGGGCAAGCCGAGGATGCAGGCGGCACTCGAAGGGGCCCGCGAGGTTGGTTTCACCATCATTTCGATGACGATCTCGCTGGTGGCTGTCTTCATTCCGGTCCTGTTCCTCGACGGCATCATCGGGAGACTCCTGCGGGAGTTCTCCATCACCATCGCCGTGGCGGTGATGATTTCGGGACTGATTTCGCTTTCGCTGACGCCGATGCTCTGCGCCCGTTTCCTCCGCCATGAGACACAGCACGGGCCGCTGTTCCGCATCACCGAGCGCTTTTTTGTGGGACTCAACAACCTCTACCGCCGCACGTTGCTATTCACCCTGAGGTTCCGGCTCGCGACGCTGCTGGGGACCGTTGCGCTCACCGGCGTCACCGCGTGGATGTTCGTGGTGATGCCGAAGAGCTTCCTGCCGGCGGTCGACACCGGCATGGTTTTCGGCGGCACGGAGGCGGCGCAGGATACCTCTTTTGAGCAGATGGTGAAGCTCCAGACGCAGGCCATGCGGATCGTCCAGAAGAACCCGTGGGTCGGCCAGTTCGGGACCGGAACCGGTGGCTTCTCCGGCCAAAACCAGGGCTTCATCTTCATGCACTTCAAGGAAGGGATCCAGCGCCCGCATGCGACCGAGATCATCGCCGACCTGCAGAAGGAATTCGCCCAGATCCCCGGATTTTCCGTCTTCCTCCAATTGCCGCCGCTGCTGACCCTGGGCCAGAACGAGTCGCGCTACCAATATTCGGTCGCCCTGCAGGATGCCGAAACCTCCGTTCTGTACAAATGGGCACCCTTGCTGGAAGCGAAATTGCGCACCCTGCCCACCGTGGCCGAGGTGTACAGCGATTTGCAACTGCGCAGTCCTCGTGTGAACGTGGATATCGACCGCGACCGGGCCTTGTCCTTGGGCATCACGCCCGAACAGATTGCCAATACGCTGTACGACGCCTACGGCAACCGGCGCGTCTCCACCATCAACGCCGCAGCCAACGACTACGACGTGATTCTGGAGGTCTTGCCGGAGTTCCAGCGCGACCCGGCCGGTCTTTCCAAGCTTTACATCCGGTCGTCGAACAACAAGCTGGTCCCGCTCTCGGCGGTTACACGCGGAATCCAAGCCGTGGCCCCGCTGAGTGTCAATCACATTGGCCAATTGCCGGCGGTGAACCTCCAGTTCAACGCCAAGCCGGGCGTTTCGTTGAGCGAAGTGACGGCGCAGGTGGACGAGGCGGCACGCCAAATGGGCCTGCCGGACACGATGTCGTTCACCTACCAGGGTACGGCGCAGGCGTTCCAGAAGTCATTGGGCGGGCTGGCTGTGCTGTTGGGAATCGCCGTTCTGGTGATTTATCTGGTGCTGGGCGTGCTCTACGAGAGCTTCATCCACCCGGTAACGATCCTTTCGGGACTCCCGGCGGCGGGAATGGGGGCGCTGGCGACGCTGCTGCTGTTCCATGACGATCTGAATCTGTACTCGTTCGTCGGGATCATCCTGCTGATTGGAATCGTGAAGAAGAACGCCATCATGATGGTGGATTTTGCGATCCTGGCCCGCCGCGAGGGGATGCCGGCGGAACAGGCGATCTTCGAAGGCTGCCTGCAGCGCTTCCGCCCGATCATGATGACCACGATGTGCGCGTTGCTGGGCACGATGCCGATCGCGATCGGGTACGGCTCGGGCGGGGAAGCGCGGAGGCCACTGGGCTTGGCGGTTGTCGGGGGACTGGTGGTGTCGCAGTTGCTGACGCTGTATATTACCCCGGTAATTTATTTGTACTTGGAGAAGTGGACGGGGCGGTTAGATGCCGGAGCCGCTCCAATAGCGCTCACGCAGTAACGAGCGGCAGTGCTGCTGGCACTGTTGCCACCAAGGTAAGCCGTAACGGTGACCGTGTATGTTCCGTTGATCGTGTATGTAGGTAATGCAGGGAAGAAGCTGTTAGACGTCTGACCGTCGCCCCATTACCACTCGATCCGCGTCACTCCGCCTGCGTTCATTCCCCCGTTGATTTCAACGCGACCGTATGCTTTCAGAACCGGGTCCTCAAGAAATAAGTTCGCTCCCTGGGACTCGGCGCACCCGCAGAACACCAAGGCCAAAATCAACGTCTTCACCAGGCTAGGTTATGACACGAGGCTTATGCCTGCCTCCATGGTTTCGGGCGGCACGCAGATTGCGTGAGCCACGACCGGATCAATCGTCGTCGGAAATTTCGCCGACCTTGAGCACCGCTAGGAACGCCTCCTGCGGGATGTCCACGCGGCCCACGCGCTTCATCCGCTTCTTGCCTTCCTTCTGCTTTTCGAGCAGCTTGCGCTTGCGCGAAATGTCGCCGCCGTAGCACTTGGCAAGGACGTTCTTGCGCAGCGCCGAAATGGTCTCGCGGGCCACGATCTTGCTGCCGATCGCCGCTTGCAGGGCGATTTCGAACATCTGCCGGGGGATCAGCTTGCGCATCCGCTCGATTAGGACCTTGCCACGGTCATAGGCGAAATCGCGGTGCACGATCATGCTGAGCGCGTCCACTTCCTCGCCCGCAATCAGAATGTCGAGGCGCACCATCGGCGAAACACGGAATCCCGCCAACGAGTAATCGAGCGACGCGTAGCCGCGCGAAACGCTCTTCAAACGGTCGTAGAAGTCGAGAACGATCTCGTTCAGCGGCAACTCGTACATGATCATGACGCGGCCGGATCCGATGTACTCGAACTTCTTCTGGATGCCGCGCTTGTCCTCCATCAGCGCCAGGATGCCGCCGATGTACTCCTCGCGGGTCATGACGGTGGCGTTGATGATCGGCTCTTCAATCTTTTCGATTTCCGTGGGATTCGGGAACCGGGTCGGGTTGTCGACTTCGAGAACATCGCCGCGAGTGGTGGTGATCTTGTACCGCACGCCGGGCGCGGTGGTGATCAAGTCGATGTTGAACTCGCGCTCCAGCCGCTCCTGCACGATTTCCAAGTGCAGCAGGCCGAGGAAGCCGCAGCGGAATCCGAAACCGAGCGCGACCGAGTTTTCCGGCTCGAAGCTGAGCGCGCTGTCGTTCAGCCGCAGCTTTTCCAGCGCGTCGCGCAACAGGCCGTGTTCGTGGGATTCGCAGGGATACAACCCCGCAAACACCATCGACTTCACTTCCTCGAAGCCAGGAAGCGGCTCGACAGCCACCGCCGTGGCATCAATGATGGTGTCGCCGATCTGCGCATCCGCTACGTTCTTCACGTTGGCGTACAGATAGCCGACCTCGCCCGCCACCAATTCCTGCAGCGGGATGGCCTTGGGCGACTGGTAGCCCACGCCTTCTACTTCAAACTGTTGCCCGTTGGCCGAAAGGCGGATCTTTTGGCCCAGTTTCATCCGACCGTCCACAACGCGGGCCAGGATGATCACGCCGCGGTATGGATCAAACCACGAATCAAAAATGAGCGCGCGCAAGGGCGCATCCACATCCCCGCGCGGATGCGGAACCTTCTTGACGACGGCCTCGAGAATTTCATGGATGCCGATGCCCTGCTTGGCGCTGCACAGAACGGCTTCGGAGGCGTCGATCCCGATAACGTCCTCAATCTGCTCGCGGATGCGCTCGGGCTCGGCAGCAGGAAGGTCGATCTTGTTGATGACCGGGATGATTTCCAGGTTGTGGTGCAGGGCGAGGTAGGTATTCGCCATGGTCTGCGCCTCCACACCCTGGGAGGCGTCCACAACCAGCAGCGCGCCTTCGCAGGCTTGGAGGCTGCGCGAGACTTCGTAGGAGAAATCGACGTGTCCCGGCGTGTCGATCAGGTTGAGCTGGTACATCAGGCCATCGTCGGCCTTGTAGTCGAGGCGGACGGCATGCGCCTTGATGGTAATGCCGCGCTCACGCTCGAGATCCATGGAATCGAGCACCTGCTCCATCATTTCGCGCTGTTGGAGCGCGCCTGTGGTTTCCAGAAGACGGTCAGCGATGGTGCTTTTGCCGTGGTCGATGTGGGCGATGATGGAGAAATTTCGGATGAATTCGCGGACCATGCGGCAAGAGTGGGCCCGTAGCGGTAAGATGGGGCCTGTAGGGATTATCCCACACGGTTACGGTCTGATGCACACGCACTGTCCAGTTGCCGCCCCATATTGGGTTTGGAGAAGCGTTTACCGGTTCCATGAGTGAATCAAAAGGCAAGACATTCGAAGGGGGCTTGAGTGCCCAGGGACTCCGGTTTGCGCTGGTTGTGGCCCGCTTCAACAGTTTCGTGACAGACCGGCTGCTCTCCGGAGCGCAGGACGCCATCGCGCGATCGGGCGGCGATTTGGCCAATGTGGATCTGGTCCGCATCCCAGGCGCATGGGAATTTCCCGTCACGCTCCGGGCGTTGGCCAGGACCGGCCGCTACGACGCAATCGTATGCCTTGGGGCCGTGATTCGCGGCGATACACCGCATTTCGACTACGTGGCGGGCAGTGCCGCATCGGGAATCGCCGCCGTGGCCAACGAGACGGGTCTGCCGATTGCCTTCGGCGTGCTGACGACGAACACATTCGAACAGGCCATTGACCGCGCTGGCGGCAAGGCTGGAAACAAGGGCTTCGACGCCGCCATGACAGCAATCGAAATGGCCAATTTGCTCAGGCAACTGGCCACGGAAGTCCGCAGCTAATGGCACGTCACAAGGGGCGCGAACAAGCGCTGCAGATGCTGTTCCAGTGGGACCTTCGCCGGACTGCGACCGAGACGCCGGATCTTGAGGATATCCTGAAGGGCTATTACGGCTCGCTGCTGGTTTCCGAAGATGCGGCGAACGAGGAACCGCGCGACCCGTTTGCGGAAAGTCTGCTGCGGGGTGTGGTGGCCGACATCACGGTGATTGATGAAATCATCGCGCGCCACGCGGCGAATTGGAAGATCCCGCGGATGCCAGTTGTCGATCGGAACGTACTGCGGATCGGCATCCACGAAATGATGCGGACGGATACGCCCGCGGCGGTTGCGATCGACGAGGGACTGGAAATCGCGCGCCGGTTTTCGGGCGAGGAATCGGTCCAGTTCGTGAATGGTGTGCTCGACGCGGCAAAGCGGGAGCTCAAGCCCAAGCGCGAGGTGCTGGCAAACCCGACGACCGAGGCCTGATCAACCATGTTTTCGCGCCATGTCGAGAACGTGACAAGACTGTGAATCGATTGACAGTGGGCGTACCTATACCCAAACATGGGAGTATCTGCCCTTTCTAGTCATACTTCTGTTTTTCGCGCAGCTGCCGTGCTCGGCCCAAGTAGCGGAACCACAGGTGCCCACGTCTTTGTGGGACCGGTTCTGGCTTTCGGGACAGGTGAATCTGATCCGGCAGCAGCACGGGGAGTTCCGGGCTAAATACACGGGAGCAAACAGCCTTCGTTCGGAAAGGGAGCACGCAACCTCGCGCGTGCTGACGCTCTACGCGGGTTTCCAGCTGACCAAACGGCTGGAGATTCTGGCGGACATTGAAAGCGCGGGCGGCGCAGGCATCAGTGATGCGCTCGGCGCAGCGGGGTTCACCAATGTGGATGTGGTCCGGAACCCGAGTCTCGGGACAACCCCCTATGTTTCCCGCGTGATGCTGCACTACACGATTCCTCTGGGTGGCGAATCCACCGATGCGACGCGGACACCACTCTCACTGGCTGGCCGTGTTCCGGTCCGGCGGCTCGAACTGAGGTTCGGAAAGCTCGGCACCGTGGATTTCTTCGACCAGAATTCCGTGGGCAGCGACAGCCATTTCCAATTCATGAACTGGGGTGTGGTGAATAACGGCGCCTTCGACTATGCCGCCGACACTCGCGGCTATACCTATGGCTTGGTTGCCGAACTCTACGACCGGAATTGGACCGCACGCTTCGGCGAACTACTGATGCCGACGGTGGCAAACGGTATCCAGCTGGATTGGAACATTGCCCGGGCACGTGGCGAGAACTTCGAATTCGAATACCGGCCCGAACTGCTTCCGAAGCGGTCCAGCGCCATTCGCGCGCTCTATTTTGTCAACCACGCAAATATGGGCAGCTACCGGGAGGCGATCAACGGCTACCTGTCCCGCAAGGACGCCACGCCCGATATCGCGCTGTACCGGAAGCAAGGTCGCTCAAAATACGGTTTCGGACTGAACGTGGAACAGGAACTGACCGACCTACTGCGCGTCTACGGCAGATTGGGATGGAACGACGGAACCAACGAGTCCTACGCCTACACGGAAATCGACCGGACAGCCCAGATCGGTGCGGACTTCCGGGGCAAGCCTTGGCGACGAGCCCAGGACAAGATTGGTGCCGCGTTCGTCACCGATGCCATTTCGGGAGACCATCGCCGATACTTGGCGTTGGGTGGACTAGGATTCATCATCGGCGACGGCGGCCTGAAATACGGCTTGGAGCAGATCTTCGAAACTTACTACACGGCCCATATTTGGCGAGGCGTCTCGTTCGCGGTGGATTACCAGCGCGTGTCGAATCCGGGTTACAACCAAGACCGGGGCCCGGTGTCGGTCGTGGGATTCCGGCTCCACATCGAAGATGCGGTGCCGTTCGGAAAATTCGCCCGCAAGTAACTACGCTTTGAGGTCGTGCTTGTTGATCCCAAGCGCCTTGAGCCGCGATGCCAACGTGCCCGGATTGATCCCCAGTAGATCCGCCGCGCCGCCGCTGCCGGAGATGCGGAAGTTGGCCGCCCGCATTGCCGCGAGGATGTTGGACCGCTCCATCTCCCGCCACTGCAGTTCCGGGATCACGGCTTGGCTGGATGCTTGTGTCCGGGGGACCGGAGCCGATGCCCCTGTCGTCGGCAGTTCCAAGTTAAGATTCCCGCCGCGCGACACAATCACCGCGCGTTCCACCACGTTCTGCAGTTCCCGCACATTTCCCGGCCAGTCATAGTTCTGCGCCAATTCCATTTCGCGCTCCGAGACCCTTGAGGGAGGCAAATGAAACCGCTGGCAGGCGCTCCGCACGAAATGCGCCACCAGAGCCGGAATGTCCTCCCGCCGGTCGCGAAGAGGGGGAACCTCCAGAGGGAAAACGCCCAGGCGATAGAACAAGTCCAGCCGGAACCGGCCCGCGTCGACCTCCTTGCGGAGATCCCGGTTGGTGGCCGCTACCAATCGGACGTTTACCCGCCGGGTGCGCTCGTCGCCCACCCGCTCGAATTCGCCCTCCTGGAGCACACGCAGAAGCTTCGATTGCAGTTCCACCGGGATTTCGCCCACCTCGTCCAGGAACAATGTGCCGCCGTCCGCCAACTGGAACCGGCCAACCCGGTCCCGCACCGCGCCGGTAAACGAGCCCCGCACGTGCCCGAAAAATTCGCTCTCGAACAGTTCACGGGGAATCGATCCGCAATTTACCTTCACGAGCGCTTTGGCTGAGCGCGGACTCCGCTGGTGGATCGCCCTTGCCACCAGCTCCTTCCCGACCCCACTCTCCCCCAGCACCAGCACGTTCGCGTCGGTGGAAGCCACCATTTCCACTTGGCGCAGCACCCGCTCCAAGGCCGGACTGTTGCCAAGGATTTCGCCAAAGGATCCCGCGTGGACAACCTCCTCTCGCAAGTAGTCCCGCTCGTGCTCCAACTGGTGGCGGAGCGCCTCGTTTTCCTCGAACGCGCGTGCATTGGCGATGGCGACCGCTGCTGTGTTCGCCATCAACTTCAGCCAGGCAAAGCAGTCGTCATCGGCCTCGGCTCTGCGAAAGACCGCGAGGACCCCGAGGATTTCGCCTTGGAATACCACCGGATGGCCCGCGAAGCTGATGAGGCCCTCCTGCCTGGCCCACTCGGGGTACCGGATCCATTGTCTTTGGCCAGGTGGCGTATGGAAGAAGTTGTGAATGCGGATTGATTCCCCGGTCGTCGCGATGTGCGAAATTTTCAAGCCCCCCTCGAGCGGAAGGCGGTGGAAAGTACCATCCAACCCGGACCAATCGGCCTGGGAGAGGGGAGTCCCGGCACTGGCACGCAGGTGCAGCGAAACGTCTTTGGACGCCTCCCCGATGGAACAAATGGGGCATGCGCGCCCGGAATCCTTCAACCACAACCGCGCCAGTCCAACGTGCGGCTGCCGGGCCACGATGTCGATGATGGTTTTCAAAACCGCGCCGAGCGAACGCTTCTCTGCAATCGCAAGGATGACCGGGGGGAGGTATTCGAGTCGCACTGAACTGACAGTAGCATGAAATTTCACGACCTCGTTCATGAGATTTCATGATTCGTGAGATCTCATGATTTCTCGTTCTAACACACATGCTGTCTTTTCAACAACTTGCCGATTGCCGGACTTTGGCACCGCCCGTGCTCTCTATTGGTCGTCGCGAGAGCGGCGGAAAAGAGAAATCCAAATGCAACGAATCGCAGCGATCAACAACAACGAAGCCACCGGCAAGGCCAAGCAGCTCCTGGACGGCGTCCAGACCAAACTCGGGATGACCCCCAACCTGATGAAGACGCTCGCGTCCGGTCCGGCGGCCTTGGAAGCGTACCTGAATTTCGGCGCGGCCCTCGGTACCGGTCACCTTGACGCCAAATTCCGCGAACAGATCGCGCTCACCGTGGCACAGGCCAACTCCTGCGAATACTGCCTCTCGGCCCACTCGACCATCGGAAAGATGGTTGGCCTCAAGCCCGAGGAGATCGCCAAGAGCCGTGAAGCGCACGCCGAGGACAGCAAACGGGACGCCGGTCTCCAGTTCGCGCAGCTTCTCGTGGTCCAGCGCGGCGAAGTTTCCGACGAAGCTGTTGCGGCCGTCAAGGCGGCTGGTTACTCCGATGGCGATATTGCCGAGATCGTCGCCAACGTGGCCATCAACATCTTCACGAATTACTTCAACCATGTGGCCCGGACCGTCGTAGACTTCCCCCGCGTCGAAGTCGCAATCGCATAAAAATAAGGAACGCAAGGAGGAACACCCATGGCACCCACACCAATCCGGCCCCCGTTTACCCTCGAAACCGCCACGCGCAAGGTCCAAATGGCCGAAGACGCCTGGAACTCGCGGGATCCCGAAAGGGTGTCGATGGCGTACTCGCCGGAATCGGAATGGCGCAACCGGACCGACTTCATCCAGGGTCGTGAAGAGATACGGGTGTTCCTCCGCCGCAAGTGGGCCAAGGAACTGGACTACAGGCTCAAAAAGACCTTGTGGGGATTCCGCGAGAACCGCATCGCGGTCAGTTTCGAGTATGAATGGCACGATGCCGCAGGCCAGTGGTACCGGTCCTACGGCAACGAATTGTGGGAATTCGACGATGAAGGTCTAATGCGGAAGCGGTTGGCCAGCATCAACGACGCGCCGATTCGCGAGGACGAACGGCGGATATCGTAAGGGTTGGGAAGGAGGGAATGGGCATGTACATTAAGGAAATTTGGCGGTATCCGGTCAAGTCCATGGCCGGGGAGCAGTTGCGGAGCGCAAAACTAACCGAGTTGGGCATCGACGGTGACCGGATTTTGCAGGTCTACAACCGGTCGGGGCGCGTGATTACATCCAGAACCCACCCCGGCCTCCTCGGGCTCCACGCCAAACTGGACGACGCACGAACGCCAATGGTCGAAGGCCTGCCGTGGAACGACCCGGCGGTCGAGGCGAAGGTTGCGGGAATAGGAGGGCCTGGTACCCAGCTGCATCAAGATGAGACTGCGGACCGGTTCGACATTCTCCCGCTCCTTGTCGCGACCGACGGTGCCATTGATGCGTTCGGACGCGACCACCGCCGTTTGCGGCCAAACATCGTGATCGGCGGTGTGGACGGTCTGGACGAGCGCGAATGGCAGGGCGGACAGCTGGTTGTCTCGACACCCGGCGGCGATATTGTCATCGGCATCCATGACCTGCGCGGACGCTGCGTGATGACGACATACGATCCCGACACGCTGCGGCAGGACCCGACAGTATTGCGCGACATCGTCCGGCGCTTTGGAGGCAAACTGGCGTTGAATTGCGAGGTGCTCCAAGGCGGGGAACTTCATGTGGGACAGGAAGTCCGGGTGGTCAAACGGGCGTAATACGCACTGGGTATCGCGGGTCCGGGATCAGAGCTTCGGGAGCTCGGTGAAGAGTGAAGCGCGCCGGAGGTGGCCCAGCTCATGTTGCGCTGAATGCTCTCGCCGAACGATTCCTGCGCCACGCCAAGGTGCAAACTGCGGAACGTGTTAACCTCAAGATCGAATCGTTATGTTTTCCGACCTGACTTTCAACCTCGAGTTCCAAAAGGACGAGGAGAGCGGATGGTTCACGGTGCACGTGGTTGAGTTGCCAGGTTGCGTGTCACAAGGCGCGAGCGTCGACGAGGCGCGCGCAAATATCGCGGACGCGCTGTCCACCTACTTGGACGTCGTTTTTGAGTCCGCACTGCGTGGCCAGCCAAGCCCGCAACCGCTGCCGGCTCCGGCGGCACCACCCATCACGTACGGGCAGCTTTCAGTCCACCCGAGGTTCGAGGTCCGGGTATAGCAAATGTCGCTGTCGGATTTGCCCCTTGCCTCCGGACAGAAACACCGGAGAGTCTTGGAACGTGCATTCGGCTTCGAGTGCCGGAGAAACGGTGAGCATGTGGTCATGGTCAGCGCGCTGGGGACTGCGATCTCGATTCCCAACCACGCGGAAGTGAAACGTCCGACCCTGAAACAGGTTTTGCGGGTCTGCGGGATTGAGGACAAAGAGTATCGCCGGGCGTTCGACCTGATTTGAGCGGTATGGCCACAATCTACGGATTGGGCTTTACCGACTCGGGCATTCTCGTAACAGGAGGTGGCCGCGGGCTCGTCGCACACCCGATCTACCGTTGCCCATGAATCAAGAACCTTGATAACAGGCTTCGTCATGCGCCCTCTTCCATCAGTGCCTGTGTGAGCGAATCTTCGCCTCGCGCCACGCCTCGCATTGATCGCCAGTCCAACTGTGTCAGACAGTAGCGAAATCGCTTGAGCACTCCTCGTTGTCAATGAGAACAGCTTTCGCAATGCGCCTGCTTGTAAATGGGGGCTCCGGCAAGTCCAGCAACTCATCAGATCGTAGTGCCAACTCAGTACGCTGCGCCCCTGTTCCCAAACTGACAAATATCCCGATTTCTCCAGAAGCCTGAGGATCTTTGCGTCATCACTTTCGTTGCGCAGCAAGAGTCAATAAATATCATTTTTGAGTCTCGATCCTAAACCAACAAATCCCCCAACCGCTTCCCCGCCGTCGGGAACTTACCAATTCCAGCCCCCACAACCTCATCCGCCACGGTCACATACACATCCCCGACCGTCCCCTGCACCTTCGTAGGCCCGCCCTTGGCGTGGGCCCCGTGCTAGGGACTCATTCCCAGAAATCGCTATCGGTGCGTTTGGGCCCGAGGGGCCTATCGGAGCGTGACCAAATCCGGGCTAGCGACCCACCCAGTCAACCGGAACCAAGCCACACTGTCGAATTTCATCGTCGCCCGTGACTACACTGGCATCTTCGGCCTGAGCGAGCGCGATGGCAAATGAGTCTCCGTATGCCACAGCCTTGACGGCTTTGATCCGTGCCGCAGCCATGACTCCGGCCCTGTCCGGCACGCACACTTCAACCGGCAAAAATGCCAAGTAGCGGAGGAACTGCTCCGCAATGCCAAGGTTGCGTCTCTTTGCCAGCGTGTAGAATGTCTCGCCGACGTTCAAAACACTCATCAGCAAACGTACCCGACCGGCCTCTCCCAATTCGAGTAGCGCATGAACGGCGGTGGCGCCGGACTCGTCGCACACCCAAGCCACCATTGCCCACGAATCAAGAACCTTGGTGTCGGGTCTCGTCATGCGCTTTCTCGAATGCGCGTTCTTCAATCAGTGCTTGGGTGAGTGAATCTTCGCCTCGCGCCATGCCTCGCATTGATCGCCAGTCCAATCGTTCGGACGCTATCGGCGTAGCGACTCGAAGTCGAAGGGCTTGCATCAAAACGGCCTCGGCATTCTGACCGGACCGCATGCCGTCCACGATCAGGGCTTCGAGTTCGGGTTGGTGTATTTCGATGGTCATTCTGGCAACACCATGTTTTTGAGCAACAGTCTACTCCGCAGAATGCCATGCCTCTGCCGCCGCCAGCATATGTCCGCTGGCACAATCTATGCTAGCAGTAATGAGCCGCAGGAGTTCAAGGTAATCTCTTCGAGCCCATTTTTCCTTGGGGAGCCCCATGCTGGACGCTGCTGCTCCAACCTTGCCTAGGCTCTGGCGATGCGCGACGCCACCGGACGAACGCAAGTCATGAAGCTGCGCAAGTGGTAAAAACTCGCCGCGGAGTTGTGAATTCATTTTCTCCAGTTCGACTTGCAATTCCGGGTCGGCGTTCTTGGATGCACCCTCCGCATTGCAGATAATCTGAAGAAGCTGATCCTTCTTTGGCTTCAGCTTTGTGACTACAAAAGACAAAAGTGCTAGCCGCTCCAAGAGCTTTCGAGACGCCAACGAGGCCCCCTTACAGGACTTTATCAACTTCCCGTCAACCGCTTCGAGCAGACCACCCAATGCTGCCAAAGCCAAGCCGTCAAGCACGAAGCCGCTTGCGAGCGTTGCCCGCATCAGAAACTCCTCTTCATTCGCGGTATCTGAATACACGAATTTCAATTGCTTCTTGGGACCTTCGACGCGGTCGCACCACAGTGGCCCGGCGATTTCTGGTGCGACGCGTTGAGGCAATTCCAAAAACGATGAACTCAGGTTCTCAAGGGCCGTAACAAATGTGTCGACGGCTTGGGGCACCGGAGTTTCTTGCTTCATAGTGTCCACATCCGCCTTAGACGGCGGGGAGACGGCGTAGTGCCCCCAATGCGGCCATTCTCCTGTCGGCACTTCGGTGGAAAAATCGCCTATCGCCGTCAAGAGCAGGCCATTTCCGATCCGGGCTACACTGCGGACAAGACTCCACTGGCTATGTCGAACTGAGCCGCGGGAGTCAACAGTGAACACGGGGTTCTGCTCATACTTGCTGAGTACATCCTGGCTGAAATAGACGCGGTCCAAGAAGTCACACGTGGTGCCCTTCAGGCGGTCGCCGTGGATTGAATAGCCGTGGTTAAAACGTACCGGGGCTACCAGGCCGGGAAACCTCGTCAGTCAAGGTTACGCAGCCAATCTGGAACCATTCTCCCGAGAGCGGATCCATCATCAGGTCGCCAGTGACATCCAGATATGATGGACTAAAGAGATGCGATGGCATATCATTGTACTCGAAGTAGGCTTTAACCATAAATCACTCCCAACCGACACACCTCCCTCCCGGTTCCTAAACCAACAAATCCCCCAACCGCTTCCCCGCCGTCGGGAACTTCCCGATCCCCGCGCCCACCACCTCATCCGCCACGGTCACATACACATCACCGACGGTCCCCTGAACCTTCGTATGCGCGCCCTTGGCCAGCTTTTTGCTCCCGCCAGCCACGATCATCGCCAACCCGCTGTTTTTATGCGAATTCGCCTCGGCGTGCTCGTGGGTGTAAATCGTCGTGACGTGGTCGAACAGCGTCCCGTCGCCTTCCGGCACACTCTCCAGCTTGGCGACGAAATACGCAAATTCCTCCACGTGCCAGCGGCAGATGTCGCGCAGCACGCGCTGTCCGTCGGCCCCGTCCGCGCCCGACGTCTTGCCTTCGGCGTGCGTGTAGTCGTGGTGCCGCGCCGCCGTGTATCCCAGCCACGGGAACCTGGAAATGCTCTGGCACTTCGTCAGCATGTACGACGCAACCCTCGTCTGCCGGGTCGCGAACGCCTGAACCAGCAAATCGCTCTGCAGCTTGGCGATGCGCGGCCAGTCCTTCATGTCCCCGTCGAAATCCGGTGCCGCGACGTGCTGGTATTCCGGCGGCAGACCCGCAATCGCGCGCTCCAAATCCCGGATTCCAGACAAATGCTCGTCCACCCGCGCCTTGTCGTCGCCCGGCAGGCGCTGCTGCAGCGACTTCGCGTCGGCCATCACGGCGTCCAGCACGCTCTTCTTCCGATTCACCCAGCCCGCATCCTGCGTGCCGAACAACCGGTCGAACAACCTGTGCGGGATCATCTCCGGCGGCAGTGCGCGCTCAAATCCGGCCCAGCTCATATTGCGCTGCATACTCTCGCCGAACGATTCCTGCGCCACGCCGATCTGCAGACTCCGGAACCGCGACTCCGTGCCGATCTTGTTCGCTATGATCTGGTCGATTGACGGACCGCTCGGGCCGCGCCCGGTGAAATCCGTGCCGGTCATCAGACCCGACATCGAATTGGTGTGCCCGTTGCCCTTGCCGTTTGCCTTTGCGTTGTCCACGCCGCTCAACACGTGCACGTCCTTGCGCCACGCCGCGAGGGGGGCGAGGCACGGCGTCATCTCATAGTCGGAGCCCTCTTCGGTCGGAATCCAGTAGCGCTCCGGGATGCCGTTGCCGTTGAACCACAGGACGAAACGGGTCTCAATCGGCTTCGCGGCCAAGCCCGCGGCTGGCTCGGCGGCGTAGGCGGTGCCGACCGAATTGAACATGGACACCAGTGGCGGCAGGCCGACTGTGATGCCTGCCCCGGCGGCCGTCAGGCCCTTCAGCATGGTGCGGCGCGAGGTGCGGACACGGTTGGTGATCACTTGCGACATGAGCGTTTCTTCCCTAAACCTATTTTGAACTAACGGCCCCGAGGTTTGAACCAAATTCGCGCAGGAGGGTCAACGAAATGATCATCTCCTGATACTTGAAACCTGAGTTGCGGAATGCCTCAGTCGCCTTCGCGATGACGGCGCGGTCGCCCGGTGCGTCCAGACGACCGGAAGTGTAGCGGAAATACTGCTTCACCATGCACTCCTGGCATTCGCCGGTCTTGGCCAGCACCGAGCCCAGCTGGGCGGGAGAGGTGAACGTTCCCCCCGGAAGGCCCGCAACATTCGCATTGGTGTCTATATCGAGGTCCACTTTTTTGGTCTGTGGTCCCCGTCCCTTGCCCGGAGCGGGAGGAGCCTTGAACTCCAGGGAAAACTTTTCGCGCCGCGCCCCAATGGCATCGAACTTCTCGAAGCCGAACCCGATGGGGTCGATCAGCTTATGGCAGGTCGCGCACGTCGGGTTGTTGGCGTGCTCGGCCATGCGGTCGCGGTTGGTCTGCGGATGCGCTTCGGTGACCGCGGGGAGGTTGGTGTTCACGCCAGGGGGCGGGTCGGGCACATGCTGGCAGAGAAACTGCTCGCGGATGAAGATCCCGCGCGAGGTCAGCGACGGCTCGTCGGGCTTCGACGTGAGAGACAGGAACAGCCCCTGGCCGAGGACGCCCGCGCGCTCGGAACCAGCGGGAAACGCCACGCGTTCGAAGTCCTTGGGTGGAGCGGTCACGCCGTAAATGGGGGCCAGTTCGGGGCTCACATAGCCGTAGTCGGCCGTGAACAGCTCCATGAAGTTGCGGTTGTTCCAGACAAGATCGTTGAAGAAGGTGCGCGCCTCCTCGGTCATGGCGTGGGTGGTTTCACGGGTGTACAGGGGGAACTTGCGGCGGTCCTTGGCGGCGGCGTTGAGGCGGTCGAAACGGAGCCACTGGCTGAGGAAGTCGTCGAGTGCATCTTTGGCGCGGGGGTCGGCGAGCATACGCCGGGTGGTCTTTTCGAGCCCGGCGGGGGTGGAGAGGTCGCCGCGCTGGGCCTCGGCGAAGAGCTGGGCGTCGGGCATGGTGTCCCAGAGGGCATAGGACAGGCGGCTCGCGGTGGCGAAGGGCTTGAGTTTGGCGTCGGACGCACTATCGAGCCGGAAGAGGAAGTTGGGGCTCTGGAGCATCGCCTCCAAGACGAGTTGTGCGCCTTTGACGAGGTCGGATTCGCGCGCCATCAGGGTTTCATAGCGCTTCTGTTCGGAAGGGTCGAGGGGGCGGCGGAAGGACTTCAGTCCGAATTCCTTCACAAAGCGGGCGCGGCAGGTGGCGGACGGCTTGCAGGGGATGAGATGCCGGATGTCGCCGCCCTGGAAGGCCGACTTCGCCAGCTTCTCCGCTGCCGCCGAGTAGGATTCGACCAGCAGGGGCGACAGGCTCTGGCCCTGCGTCTGATTGCGGTAACCGTTGATGAAATCCTCGGGCGGGAACTGGTTGGCGGGATTGGTTTGGTCGTTGAGGAGGTCCCGGATGGTGTGGTTGTACTGGCTGTGGGTGAGACGGCGGAGTTCCGCGTCATTCCGGGCCTCGCCGACACCGAGCTTCTCCTGTTCGCGGTACCGCGTGGCGACGGCGAGATCGGCGGGGGAGAGCTTCGCCAGTTGATCGACCCAGGCTTTCAGCGCGGTTTCCTCGGGGCTGCCCGGCTTGATCTTTTCGCCGCCCGCGTGGGGCGTGCGCATGGTGGGCTTGCGGAGGAGGAGGGAGTTCTCGGGATGTTCGCGGTCGACCAGCACCACCAGTGACTTGCCGAAGGCTTCGATTTTGGCGGCGGGCGCGTCGGCGTCTGGAAAGTGGAGGCGGGTGGGCGACGCTACACCTTCGGCTGTGTGGCAGGAGCGGCAGCGCGCCGCCTCCAGCACCTTATAGGCACCGGATTGGAACGTCTGCGCCCGCAAGGCGCTGACAGCAAGGCACATCAGGGTGAAACGTCTGAACAAAGAAACTCCTCGCGGGACCGACAGGCTTTGAAGACCGTAAACGTTCACTATACATCCGTTAGAATAACGCGTCGAGCAACCGTGGACCGAAGCTCCACTCCTTAGCTCTTGGGCCGGGTATGGCGGTCACCTGGCTTTTGCCGTGGTAATGTTCAAATACTAATATGCCCCAAAAGGCAAAGCACGCCGACGCCGATTTCGCGCGCGACACGAGCCCGGAAGCCCTGAACGTGTTCCACGGCATCCAGCGGCGGCGCACTGGGGAGCAGAAATTGGCCGACGCCTTCGACCTCAGCGAAGGATTGCTCGAGATGTCGAAGCAGGGAGTCCGAATGCGCTATCCGGATGCTCCCGAGCGGGAAGTGTTCCTCAGGGCCGTGGCTACCCGTTTGCCCCGCGAATTGATGATCCGGGCCTACGGGTGGGATCCCCTGGCACATGGCTAGCCTGCGCGATGCCGCTTTGCAGTTGTTCACGGCGCTGGACCGGCTTGGCATCCGGTACGCGGTTGGGGGCAGCTTCGCGAGTTCGTTTCATGGCATCGCTCGGGCCACCCAGGACATCGATGTGGTCGTCGAACTCCCGGAAATCGTGGCAAAGGCGCTGAACCTTGCGGTTTCGTCCGATTTTTATGCCGACCACGAAACGATGCTGGACGCGATTCGCCGGGGACTTTCCTTCAATTTGATCCATTTCGAGTCCGGCCATAAGTTCGACCTTTTTGTTGCCGGCCGCCATCCCTTGGGCAGCGAACAACTAACCCACAGGAGCTTCGTGAAGACGGCCATGTTGGGTGGCGATCCGCTGGAGATCCCCATTGTCTCGGCGGAGGACATCATACTGGTCAAGTTGCTTTGGTATCGCTCCGGAGGCGAAGTCTCAGAGCGCCAGTGGAATGATCTGGTCAACCTGGCCGAGGTTCAGACAGGCCGGGCCGATCACCCGTATCTGAAAACTCAAGCATCGCGGCTTGGTGTCGGAGATTTGCTCAGCCGTCTGTGGGGCGAGTGAGCGACGGGGCTGGGCTCGCCGCTGGAGGACGTTGAACGCGGACGCGCGGACGGTTGGCAGTGGAACTGTTTAAGCTGGACCCGAAGACGGAAATGGTGTTGGCCGAAAGTGTCATGGGCGAAGATTTCGCTGGTCCGGACGATATCCGTTGAGCGTTTGGGACAGCCTCTGGCTTATCTCGCCGGGTTGCCGGGGGCCGATCCGCACGCCGCCGTGAACTCAGCGCCGCCGATGGCCCAGCTTGCCAATGGACTCGTCGAATTGATTACGTAGCAGGGAACAACGACGCCGAAACGCCCCCGGTCGAGAAACCGGGGGCCGGGAGGATTGGGTTGGAGGCTTGGAACTACTTGGCCAAACGACGGCGCATCCGCACGAGGGCGAAGGCGAGGGCGCCAGAACCACCCAGCAGGATCGAACCCGGTTCCGGCGCCTCGGCGGATGTCGCAGGTGTGGAAACGGTGCTGCTCCCGACGATGCTTCCCCTTCGGATGATGTCGACGGCGACGGCATCCGTCAGGGGCGCGCTGAAAGCCATGCTGTAAAGAAGGTCATTATAGAAGAACGAGAACCCAGAGGCATTGTGGATGCTGCCAAGCTGCGTGGTCCTGCCGGCGAAAGTGATCGCGTACGCACTATATTGCCCTGTGGCGGCGTCGAAGTCGAAGCTGCCTCAGCCGTGACGGGTCCCAAATCCAAGGGGTTCAACGTCCATGTGAGTGCACCCGCGAAGGCGTTGGTCGAAGCGAGGAGTATTCCGCCCATTACGGCTAGAACTAAACTGAATCTGTTCATTCGTTGTTCCTTTGTTGATCCTTGTTGTTTGATGAGTGGAAATTGCCCGCCGGAGACTGTTCTGGGGGCACTCTCAAAATTTTTGCATAGTTGGGGGGGGGGGGGCGTCAAGAGCCGTTATCAGATAGTTTTGTTTTTCAAACACACCTTCCGCCTCACCATTGAGGACCCGGACATCGCCAGGACGGGACACTCGGAAGGCCGTAAACGTTCACTGCCTGACGCGTTAGAATAGCGCGTCGAGAGGCGGTCTGTTACCGTGGGGAAGGAACCGGGATGCCTGAGATCAGTCGCTTCTTCGGTATTGTTGTCCAGATGTACTACGCGGATCACGATCCGCCACATTTGACGTCCGGTATGCCGGACAGAAAGCCCTTCTAGCAATCGAAACGCTTGCGGTCCTGCGGGGCAGTCTTTCGCCGCGCGCAATGGCGCTTGTGACCGAATGGGCCGCGCTGCACCAAATCGAATTGATGGAAGACTGGGCACTGGCTCGGGAAGAGGCGCAGCTCAAGCCGATTGCGCCGCTGGAGTAAAGCCAATGTTGAAAGATGTAGTCTTTGCCAGTCCACTGGATGGTTATCGGCTCCGCTTACGCTACGAAGATGGGGTCGAGGGTGTAGTTGATCTCGGGGCGGTCATCAGCTTTCGAGGCATATTTGCGCCTCTAAAAGATCCGGCGTACTTTTCCCAAGTGAAGGTCGATCCCGAACTCGGCACAGTCTCTTGGCCAAATGGCGCGGACTTGGATCCGGATGTCCTTTACGGCCGTCTCGTTCCGAACAGTGACGAATTGGTGTCCTGCTGAGGCTCCGGTGGCAAACACGCTGCCCCGACCGACTCTGTCCGGAAGTGCTCCGCCGTCAATGATGTGTATCACGGAAGGCGTTGGCCCGATCACGGTAGCGGTTTGAGATGGCTTTTCGGTCAACGGGGGAGACATTGACCCAAACGCGGCAGGCCTCGATCTTGGCACGGCTGGAACTACAGCGCACTTGCGGCTGGGCGAAACCTTGTTATACTTTGATGTAATCTTGGGGCGGATTTTATGCACACAACAAATCTACGCAAGGTCGGCGGCTCGGTGATGCTTGCTGTCCCACCGGCACTACTCGACATCCTGGATCTGCGGCCCGGAGTCCAGGTGGGCCTAGTGATTGAGAGCGGGCGTCTGGTCGTGGAGCCGCAACAGCGGCGTAAGTACACACTCGACGAGCTCCTTGACCAGTGCAACCCCAACGCGGCACTGAGCACGGAGGAGGCCGACTGGATCGGCGGCGATCCAGTCGGCGCGGAGCTCCTCTGATGAAGCGTGGCGAGATCTGGCTGGTCGGACTCGACCCATCGGAAGGGCATGAGCAGAAGGGCTATCGCCCGGTCCTGATCGTGTCACCCGACGCTTTCAACCACGTAACCAAAGTGCCCGTCGTTCTTCCGATAACCAGCGGCGGAAGCTTTGCGCGGACGGCGGGGTTCGCGGTCGCCCTGACGGGTGCCGGAACCAAGACGACCGGCGTCGTCCGGTGCGATCAGCCACGTGCCCTCGATATACGCGCCCGTGGAGGGAAGAAACTGGAAGCCGTTCCTGCTGCGATCACGGATGACGTGCTGGCAAAGCTGGCCCCGATCTTCCAGTAAGGCCTACCGGCTTTGGCGTTTCCTGATTGCGGTTTGGAGCAGGAGGAGCGCGGAGCAGACTGGTATGAGAGTGGCAGGCTCCGGTGTTTCGGAATAGTTCGCTCCGCTGGCGGCGGTGAATGAAGCCCCGCTGGTCAAGGGGGTGATGTACATGCTGAATGTGCCGGAAGCATTTTCAGATAGGTGTGATTGCTCCGAGTAGGGGGAGTTCGGGCCGCCGGGGGACGTACGGGCCCAGAGTTTGAGGTAAAGGTCGCTCGTGATGGAATAGTCTTTGCCCGTTTGGAAAGTTACCGTGGAGCTTAGATCAAATGCGCCCGACGCTGGATTGCAGGCGCTCACGATCACGGATCCGGGCCCAATACCAAGATTGTCTTGTTCCCAGATGTATCCGGACTGACCGAGCGTCTGCTGGCCGGGGTAGGTGCAGGCATAGCTCGCGTGGTCGATCTGGGCGGTAAGGATCATGTGGATCTTGAAATCGGCGTTCGCGCCTGGTCCCGCGATTGTCAGAGTGTCGAAAAAGTTTACGCCCAGACCGGCAGTGGCGTCCGTCATGACCTCGGCGGCGTACGAGTCGGTCAAGGAGTTACCTGCCGCGCTGCCTCCAATCGTCAGAACACCCATCTGGGCTGTACCCGTCACCGAAGCCGATGCGCTGTTTAACGCTCCGAGCCGATAGGTCGCGTTCGATATCGCGTCCGCTTGAGCCACCGACAGCTGGTTATCGAATACCCCACGCGGTGGTGCACTTTCGACTTGGCAGTAATGACCTGATCCGCCATCGCAGGCGGTTTGCACCCGGACTACGGAATAGTAGTACCTTACGCCGTACAGAGCTCCCGCGTGCGCCTGCGGGACCGCCGCGCAGAGGACGATGCCGAGTAATCCGAAGCATCTGAAACAGTTGGTCATGGATTCTCCTGAACGCAGTTGCAATACTGCGGTGATATGAGCACTCAAGCCTCGACTAGAACAGTATCGCTGAGCGGGGGGGGGGGGCGTCAAGAGGCGTCGCCGGAAATTCACGTTTTCACGCCGTAAACGTTCACTGCCGGACGCGATAGAATAACGCCTGATGCCCTTGGTGGTCGCTATCCTCATATTCTTCGCCCTGCAGGTGCCAGCGCACGCGGCCACCCAGCGCGAACTGGCCGAATGGATCCTCCGCTGGGAAGGCACGATCCATGCCGACGGCGCGCAGCAACTGCTCAACGACGTATCCCAACTGCCGGCTGGCGACCTCAAAATCGCGTCCATCGACCTCACCGCTGGCGTGATGCACCCCATCGAGCTCAAAAAGCTCTCCGACCTCCCCCAACTCCGCGAGCTATACCTCCCCGGCCCCGTCTGGAACCCCGGCGGCAGCAACGAGGACCGCGCGGGCGTCTTCAAGGCCATCGGCAGCAACACCGGCATCCGCCGCCTCGCCTTCGGATGGCACTACAACGCCAACATCGAAATCGGCGACAAGGATTTCGCCGACCTCACCACCTTGGTCAACCTTGAGGAACTCCGCTGCACCCAGTGCCGCCTCTCCAAGTTCGACCTCTCGAAGTTCCCCAAGCTCCGCAACGTCGACCTCACATTCAATCCCTTCACCGACGAAGGCATGAAGGGCATCGCGGGCCTCAAGAACCTGCGGGTGCTCCTCCTGCGCGATACCCTCGTCACCGATGCGGGCCTCCAATACCTCAAAGACCTCCCCGCCCTCGAAACATTGGACCTCTCGGGCGCGCGGATTTCCGACAAGGGCGTCGAATCGCTGCGCAGCGTGAAGTCGCTGAAGCGCCTCGACCTGCAGGGCTCCACAGCCACGGACGCCTCGATGGATGTCCTCGCGGGCCTCGACCACCTGCAGGACCTGACGCTCTACCGCACCCAGATCACCAATTCCGGCCTGGCCAAACTGCAGAAACTGAGGAACTTGACCGACCTCGACCTCCGATACACCTCCGTCACCCCCAACGGCATCGATGCCCTGCGCGCAGCGCTTCCCAACGTGCGGATCCGGTTCGTGGGAGCCGTGGCCCCGAAACCAGCCGCGCCCGGTTCCGCCCGGCCCGCATCGGCCACCGAGGACGCGGTTTCGACCTGGGTGAAGGCGCTGGGTGGCAAGACCGTCTCGGCAAACGGGCACATCGTGGCCGTCAACTTGGCGTCGACCGGCGTTGCCGACGCGCAGCTGGCGAACCTGGTCGGCCTCGCCGGGCTAGAGAAGCTGGAACTGCAGGTAACCCAGATCGCCGATCCCGGCCTCGCCTTCGTGGCCAGGCTCACCAACCTGCGGGAACTGAATCTTAGTAATACGACCCTCGGCGACACCGGCTTGGCCTATCTCGAAGCGCTGTCCAAGCTGCGTAGCCTGCGGGTCTCGAATACACGGATCAAGGGCGGCGGCCTCACGCACCTCAAGGGTCTGAAGGACCTGCGTGAAATCGACCTTTCCGGGTCGCGGCTCGACGACGCCGGACTGGCGGAACTCGGCAACCTGCCAACGCTGACAAGCCTTCGGATTGGATATCTGGACATCAGCGACATAGCGCTCGCGAATCTTGCCGGACTGACCGGCTTGGAACGACTGGACCTCACCGCGACCGACATCACCGACGAGGGATTGCGGCAAATCGCGAAGCTGACCAACCTCCGCGAACTGGATCTGAACCACTCCCGATTCACCGACGAAGGCCTCGCGGCCCTGCTCACGCTCGAGAAGCTGGAGCGGTTGGAGGTCCTTCGGACTCGGATGACGAACGCCGGGGCGGTCGCAATTTCACCCCTCAAGAACCTGAAGGCACTGAAGCTGGACTACACCTCGATCGACGACAAGGCGCTCGACTCGCTCAAGACCCTGCCCAAGCTGGAGGAACTGAGCTTCGACACCACCAACATCACCGACGACGGTGCGAAGGTGCTGCAAACCATGCGGAGTCTGAAGGTTCTGAACCTTTACCACACGTTCGTGACGGAAAAGGCCGCGAATGAGTTGAAATCGGCTCTGCCGGATTGCAAGGTCGTCTACGACCGCGATTCGGGACTGCCCACCCGGAGGCCCAAGTGAAAACAGCAGTTCTCTTTCTGTGCGCGGCGACCATGTTCGCGGCAGACGTAAAGGTTCCCAGCACGCAGTGGATCATCGACCTCGGCGGTTCCCTCACAAAGGATGCGCAGAACCACGTCACCGGGGTAAACCTGCGCGGCACGTGGGTTACGGACAACGACCTTCGCCGCTTGAACGACCTCCCGGACCTCTCGGTGCTCGACCTCGGCCTGACCCACATCACCGACCAAGGGATGTCCGAAATCAAGGGCTTGCGCGGAATCACAGACCTTAGCCTCTATTTCACCGAATACGTGACCGACGAGGGGTTGGCCGCGATCAAGGACTGGAAGAAGCTAAAGCGCCTGAACCTGCACGGGACCAAGGCGGGCGATACTGCGTTGGAACATATTTCAGGGATCTCGACCCTGGAATCGCTCAACGTGGGGTCGACCTTGATGACGGACGTCGGCCTGGAGCGGCTGACGCAACTGACCAAGCTTACGGAACTCACGATGGGCGGTAACGAGTTGGGCGATGCCGGCTTGCAAGCGCTGCGACAGATGTCGGCGCTGACGTTCCTCGACCTGAGCGGTCGGCAGGGGACGGACAAGAATGTCTGGACCGTGGCGATGACGGACGTCGGGCTGGACGCGGTCCTGACGCTGAAGAATTTGCGGGAACTGCGGTTTTCGTGCAATTCGGTGGGCGTGGGGATCGAGGGGCAGCGGCTGGGGGAGATCAGCTTCTTGACCGTGACTGGAAAGTGGATGGAGAAATTCGCCGGTCTGCCGAAGTTGGAAAGGCTGAAGGTGCAGGGCTGCAACCGGGTGGGGGACGATTCGGTGAAGGTCTTGGCCGGAATGCCGAATTTGAAGGAAGTGGACTTGCAGGGGACCTCCGTGACGGCCACGGGTGCCGAGGCGTTGAAGGCGGCAAAGCCGGGGGTGGTGGTGTTTTTCGGACCTTGGGAGGCCAAGTCGGCGAACTATAGGAATAATTGAGGCTCTTGGCAATCCGTCCTCGGTCAGTGTTATCGAGACTGCGCCCTGTACCGTGCCCAATGTAAGAGGAATCTAGCTTTTGCAGTGTTTCGTCGGTAATCGTGAGCCCAGCCCCTGCACATTGCGCCATCAAGCGCTTGACGCTACGCTCCTCCGCCAAGCCATGCACAGGCAGCACCGGCCATTACGCACCACACGAAGCACATGCGCCGTTCAGCCGCCAATCGCTGGTACCCCGGCGCATGCGCGGCCCGGTTGTCCGCCCTTCCCTCCAAATGCAACTCTGGCCGAGGCGACTCCGCAAGGCCCTAGTACTGTATATTTTGAAGTGTCCGGGGAATTCGTTCCCAATCCCAAGGACCAAGGAAATGAATCTCAATGTCTGATGTTCTGAGCGGTGCAGAGTTCAAGCAGCAAATGCGCGAAGGCAAGCCCAAGATGGGGCTGTTCGTCAATTCCCACAGCCCAACAGTGGCTGAACAGCTCGCCCACAGCGGCTACGACTGGCTGCTGATCGATTCGCAGCACGGCCCCATGGGCTTCGAAACGCTTTCCACCATGGTCGGCGCCGTCGGCAGCGGCGGTGCGAAATCGATGGTGCGCGTTGCCGGTTACCATGACCGCGGCGGCATCCAACAGTCGCTCGACGTGGGTGCGGACGGCGTTCTGGTCCCCTACATCAACACCGCCGCCGAGGCGCGCGAGGCAGTCAACGCCTGCAAATACCCGATGGAAGGCACCCGTTCCGTCTACTTCCCGCAGCGCTGCACCAACAAGGCCGGCCTGCTGGGTTACGTCGGCAACGCCAACAAGAACGTCATCGTTGCGCTTCAGGTGGAAACCGCGGCCTGCATCGAGAACATTGAGGAAATCGCGGCCGTTCCCGGGGTCGACATCCTGTTCTTGGGCCAGAACGACCTCTGCATGTCGATGGGTCTCTACGAAAAGTACGTTTTCCCGAACATGTACACGTCGCCCGAACTGGGTGCCGCCACCGACAAGCTCATCGCGAATGCGCAGAAAAACAATGTCACCCTCGGCATCTTCCTGTTCGGCACGGGCCGCGTGGGCGAGTTTCTGGAAAAGGGCTTCCGCTTCATTTCCGTCGGCAACGACCTGCACCATCTCCTGACCCAGGCCGGAGCCTATGTCAAGGACATGGAAGGCATCGGCGAAGCCAAGGGCGTCGCCTGGGCGCGCCGCGATTCAGCCCTCATCTAGGCTGTCCTACCGGGGCAGGGCGATGTGGCTCATAAACTGCAAGCGTTCCGGGAAAGATGCCCCTCCCCTGTGCGCTAGTCCTCGCCCTTGCCTTCTCATCAGTCGCTGGAGCCGCGCCACCCCTTGCGGCCTACTTGAACGGCTCTTCCGTTCCACCCGGTGGGACCGCGCAGCTGCAGGTTTTCCTCGCCTCCCCCCAAGCGTTGGTCTCCGGTAGTGCCGTCGTCGACCTCGACCCCGCCATCTTCGGTGATATCCTCTCCGCCGACGCCTACAGTGCCACCGGCGACCAAGCCGGGTATGCCACCATCCAAGGTCGGCACGTGGACATCGAATTCGCCTCGCAGACCGGCGGGTTGGGACGCCTCCCCGGTCTGCCTGTTTTCACGATCACAGTCCCCGTTCTTGCATCCGCCAAGCCTGGCTCGGCCGTTTCGATCCAACTTCAGCCGGGCACGACGAACTGGGCCGACATCCAGGGCGTCATCTACGCAGTCCCGACCCTTTCCGGCACCATCACCATCGGCGGTGGCATTTCCATTTCCAATGTCGCCATCGGCGGAGGTCTGCAGCCCGCGGGAACCGTCATCGGGATCGACGGCACCGGCTTCATCCCGACCACCACGGTGCAAATCGACGGCGTCGCCCTGGCCGCGACCACGTTCGTCAGCCCGCAACAAATCCGAGCCACCCTCGCCGCACCCGCCGCCCTCGAATTCCGACGGGTCCGTCTCCAGAACCCCGACGGCTCCAGCGCCACCTTCTTTCCCGTCTTCCACGGAACCCTCGCGCAGCATCCGGCCACCGGGCTGCTGGCCGTTACCCAGCCGATCTTTCCACTCGAACTCTATACCGCCGGTACTATGCCAGGTTTCGTGCCTGCGGCGAGCGGGTTGGCGCTCCAGAATCCAAGTGCCTCCGACGTGGGCGTCACGCTCCGCCGGGTCACCTCGGTCTTGGGAAACACCGTCTACTCCGACTCCACGGCCACCGTTCCCTCTGGCTCCACGCTGGTCCTGGCCATCCCCGACCCGGCTTTCGGACAGGTTCAGACCTTGGTATTGCCGACCGCGCCAATTCGGATGGTGCGGGTCGGACCGGGTCCGGCAACCCGGATCGACGCCATCCCTTACCCCGCCACCGCCCTGCAGGCTCAGGAGGTTCGCAACGGCATCCTCTACGGGCCCGCTGCCACGTGGAACTGGACTCTCGGAAGCCCCGTACCGGCACCGAAAGTCTTCGCGCTCAGCAACGTCGGTCCGCCGACGCCGTTCACGGTGTCCGTGTCCACCACGTCGGGCGGCAACTGGCTGTCCGTCTCACCCTCGGCCGGAACCGGGTGTGTCGTCTCCAAGCCGGGCAACTTCAACAACTCCTGTGCCGCCCCCGGGCTGGTCACTCTGGCTGTGGACACCGCCGGACTCGCTCCCGGAACCTATACCGGCACCTGTACGATCACCCCGTTGGGCATGAATCCCCAGCCAACCGCGATACCGGTGGTCCTCAACATCTACGCCCACCCAGTCC
>CAITMP010000798.1 GCA_903893525.1 uncultured Acidobacteriia bacterium
CGCGATTGTAATGCGCGAGGGGGTGGGAAACGAACTACGGGGCTTGGGGGCGACTGGGTGGCTGGGGCTGTTTGGCTTTTGTTTTGTTGTGGTTGTGGGGAAGCGAAATATTTCTGCGCGGCCTGTGACCGACAAAGGTGTCAACTGGGATTTCCGTGCCGGGCTTCCGTGCGGGGTTTCCGTGCCGGGATGCCGGGGCTGGGGTATCGCCGGACCGGAAAAGAGCACTGCTGATCCAGGATAACGGATACAATACGGCTTCACGGGCGGAGACGGCGGAAGAGGCATCGGGGCTCGTTAGAAATTCAACAGAGGTCCAGCGCAGCTTCGAATCCACGAAGCGACCGGCATCTATCGCGTGATGTAGATCGCTAAATTCGAGGAAGCAAGCTACGTCCTTCATTGCTTCCAGAAGAAGACTCAGTCCACCAGCAAGCAGGATAAGGCAATTGCCGAGGCTCGGTATCGGGCCGTGGTTCATTTGAGAAAGGAAGGGAGATGACCGTTGACACCGAAATCCGGCATGTAACAAAGCCGGGCGCAAACCTGTTCCTGGAACTGGGCTTTGCGCCTGATGAAGCCAAGCTTCTGCATGCCGCGTCCCGCAGGCACATCAGCGACACGCGATTGCTGAAGGAACAATTGATGGAAGAGTTATCTACGTGGATTTCGGAGCATCACTTGAAGCAAGCCGAGGCCGCCGAAATTCTGATGGTGTCGCGCCCTCGCGTCTCCGACGTGGTTAACAAGAAAACGGCCAAGTTCACTATCGATGCGCTGATGGAAATGCTCGGCCGCGTCGGCAAGCCAGTTAGGCTGGCCGTAAGCTAGAGCCTTCGTCTGGCGCAGCGTTCTCTACGGCTAGAACACGGCAATCAGTCCTACTCCGCTTGGCGGGGGCGGATAGGTTTCGCCGGGATGAATCGGGGCATGGTGAGTTGTAGCTGTTTCAGCCGCCACGCACTTCTCGGCATCCACAAACGTAGCAGCCAAATTTCCGGTGGTCGGGCAGTTCCATAATGTCGATGCTGCCGACCAGATAGAACACGGCCCCCCCGCCGCCAGAGTTTCCGCAATCGCGCGGCCGAAGGCCGCGTACACGGCTTGGCCGAACTCATCGCTGGGGAAATCCGGCTTTGGCAACATGATCATTCGATTGTCCCAATCAGGACACTCCAGGGCAAGTGCATGTGTGGTGTGAGCGATTCGCGAGTTAGAAGAAGATCATCGACCAACCGAGACTCGTTAGGATGGAACTAGTGCGAATCGGGCGTCGCGGAAGCGAATGGTCTGGAAGAAGCGCCCCTTCAAACCCCGTGAGTCTGGGTTCTTGTCGCACCATGGATCACACTTGGAGTATGCAGATTTCCGACGTTGCCACGGTGACGGTTACGATTCCGCACGCGCTGCTGGTGGACATGGACCGGCGGGAAAAGAACCGGAGCAAGTTCGTCGCGGGGGCTGTCAAGCGCGAGTTGGAGCGGTTGCGGCGGGAGGAGTTCTTGGCGTCGCTGGACGATCCCCATCCAGAGAGCTTGGCGTCGGCCGACCAGGGTTTGAACGACTGGGCCGCGTCGTTGCCGGTTGAGGATGGGGAATCCTTGCTGGAGGTGACTGCGGGCTCCGCGGTTCATTGGGTTCCCGGCGAGGGATGGAGGATCGGGTGATGCTGGATCGGGTGATGCTGGATCGGGGGACGGTGGATCGGGGGACGGTGGTCCTGGTGGAGTTGTGACCAAGGGGAGCTTCGGCAGCGCCGACGAACTCATTTACCAAGCGTTGGAGACGCTTCGGACACGGGTCCGCCGTCCGGCGAGCCTTGTCCAATTCTTCCGCGAGTCGCCGCTGGTGGGCTTGGAGATGAAATTCGAGCGTAGCTAAGGATACAGGAGGGCGCGAAGTCATCCTGTGAATGGATTCCAATGTTGCCCGCGGATGCCGGTGTGGCCGACCGTTGGTGCACGGATATGTCCGAGGCTGCGGCGCGGGGACGGGGGCTGCCTGTTGTCGATGCTTTGCTGGCCGCCACCGCGTTCGAGCACAACCTTGCCATCGTGACGCGAAATGTCAGCGATTTCGTCAGGCCGGGATTGCAGATATTCGACCCTTGGACCGGATAGGCGCGGACTGCCCACATCGAAGTTTCCCGACTTCTCCCCGCGCTTGGCGTCATCTTTGACGGAGAGAAATGTCGCCGTTAGACGTCCTGCTCCGGCAGATTTCAGTTGGCAGTGGAACGCAGCAAGTCCTCCCAGACGTCGGGAGGGTCGCCAGCGTTCAGTTTCCGAGTGAAAACCGCGTAGGGGTCGGTGGAAG
>CAITMP010000799.1 GCA_903893525.1 uncultured Acidobacteriia bacterium
CTCCAAAAGAACTTCCGCGCCATCCTCGCCCCCTGAGCCCTGACCCAGAGGGGCACCGAATATTTACGAAGGCAGCGCTGGCCGCAGCCTTGGTCCACGACCCGATGGTGTTGATCCTAGACGAGCCATTAAGCGGACTTGATGCCAATGCCGCACGCATCGTCAAAGAGTTGCTAGTCGGCTTGGCGGCACGGAATCGAACCGTGTTGTTCTGTTCGCACGTTCTGGAAGTCGTCGAACGCATCTGCCATCGCATCATTGTGCTCCACCAAGGAGAAATCGTGGCCGATGCTCCGACCCGCGAGTTAATAGGAATCTCCAAGGCGAAGAACCTTGAATCCGTATTCCACCAGTTGACGATGACTGGGGAGGACGACAGTGTACGCAAGTTGCTGGACGCGCTTGGTCCGGGAGATGCGTCCGGCACCTGTTCAGACAAACCGACGCCGCAGATTTCAAGACACAGGAAAAGATGAGATTCGCCGACACCATGCTGGAATGCATTGGCATCAACGCCCGGCAATACCGCGCCTTGGTTCGGGCGCTGATTCTGATGGACTTGCGGAGCCAGCACTACGGGCGTGCCACGGGCAGCAAACCTAGCGAACTAATCCCGCCCCTCTATTGGGTGGTCGGACAGTTTTTGTTTGTGAGCGCCATTTGTTCTGCCATTCTTTTTGGCCGGGTGGCGGTGGAGAGTTTTGTGCTAGTGAACCTCACGGTTTCGATCATGCTGGGGACATCATCCGTCATAGTCGAGTTCAACGAGGTGGTGCTCGACGTGGGGGACCTTGACATTCTCGGTCCCCGCCCCATTTCCCGGCGAACGTATGCCGCAGCCCGGTTGACGAATCTCGGTTTTTACATGGGGCTGATTATCACGGCGGTGAGCATCTTTCCGACCATCATGGGTGCGGGTCTTAGGGATGCCGGTCCAGGATTTTTGCTGACCTATCTCCTGGCCTCGGTGGTGGGAACCGCCGGGTTCATGTTGCTGGCAATCATCATATACAGCTTGGCACCGCCGAGTCGCGACCGGCGGGATCTCAGAGATATGCTCGCCTGGATCCAGATCATCGTGGCGCTGGTTGCGTTCTATGGAGCACAGTTGATGCTTCGGGATTCAGGGCGGGCTATCGAGACGTTTCTCGATCGGGCGCCGTCCTGGTTCGTTTGGATACCCTCCGCCTGGCTGGCCTCAGCCGTGGCTGCGGCGGCAACCCATCCGGTTATCGAAAATCTGCGGTGGGCCGCCGCCGCCCTGCTCGGGTTGGGGTTGCTGGCGATCATGGCTTGGCTGCGGTTGATGACCTACTACAGCCGCGCTCAAACGGGATCAATTGAAGCCAAGCTGGTCCGGTCCCCCAGCCGCTCGCGGCGTTTGATTGGACCTTGGGCGGCGAAGCTGGCAGGGCGAGGGAGTTGTGCCGGCCCGGTAGCCTTATGCCTGCTCATGCTCCGCCGAGATCAGGATCTCCGGTTGCGGACGTGGCCAGCGCTTGCGCCGATCATGGTGTTTTTCTGCATCGGCCTCTGCCTGAAGGAACTGGCCGACCCAATGGCGGGAAATTCCAGCCGAGGCGGGTTTTCAATCGCAGTGGTGCAGTTGGTGGTACTGGCAGTGCCGACGATCATCCACAACATGGGTTACAGTCGCGACCATGTGGCCTCATGGCTCTTTCTAGCCGCCCCACAACGGCGGCGGACTGTCTATGCGGAGGCGTCACGGCGGGCCGCTTGCCACGGGGTACTGTTGCCCGTGATGGTGGGTCTGTGGGTGGGGTTCTCGATCCTATGGCGAAATCCCATCCACGCGGCGGTTCATTGTGGCCTGGGCTGGCTGGCCGTGCTCGCGGCTAGCCACTTCACGCTTTGGGGAATGCACTACCCGCTGCCCTTCGCTCGACCGGCGGCCCGTGGTGCTGCCACTGGCCCCGTGCTTCCCTATTTGGCCGGAGTTGGGACTTTGGCGACGGCCGTTGGCGGTGCCGAGTATGGTGCGAGGGCTTCCTGGCTTTGGCTTTCCGTGCTTGGGTTGGCATTGCTTGGGCTTGCGAGCCTATCCTCTCGTTTGGCGCTCCGGGAGCGTCTCGCAAAGGAGGTGACGAATGGTTAAGCTCGATCTGCGCACTCCAAGAGGAATCCTGGCCCTCATCGGGATCACTTTCTTAGCCGCAGTAGGGCTGGCCATCTTTGCCGTCACCCAACGTCCTTGGTTCGAGAAGTTCGTGCGGGAGACATACCTTCCCGCCTCGGAGGCAACTATGCGAATAGGCCGCGGCTTGGCCGAATCCCCCGCAGGAGTGGAGGCCGTGAAGCGGCTATCCGCCGAAGATCGGGGAGCACTCTTCGAGGCGTGGGTTCAAGATTCGGCTTCGTGGCCGCCATCGGCCCCTGCGGTGATGACTACTGCAGATCCCGGGTTTTATCTCGGGCGGGCTTGGCGCACGTGGCTTTGCGGGTCAGAGGAACAGAAACTCCGGGCGATGGCATTTTTGGAATTCAGCAGGTGCCCGGAAGCGGTTGACCTTCTGCAAAGAGCTTGCGAGCAGGCAAAATCGCGTCACGCCGACTCGCTCGAAACTGCGGCGCGCCTGGCCTTGGCAAGGTGCCACCAAGGCCGCGAACCAAAAGGCACACAACACCAATGAACACGCGGAAG
Source organism: uncultured Acidobacteriia bacterium (assembly GCA_903893525.1). Lineage (GTDB taxonomy): Bacteria > Acidobacteriota > Terriglobia > Bryobacterales > Bryobacteraceae > BOG-234. The sequence continues at coordinate 2,663 of CAITMP010000799.1, forward strand.
GCGGTCGTTCCGCCTTGCGCCCAATGAAAAACACACACTATGTCAGACATGCAGCAAGACAATGGCGGAGGCGGAGGCATTCCCGGTTGGATCTGGTTTATCCTCGTTTACGGGGTCGGTAACTACATCCTTTACCAAACCACAGGCATTCTGTTGCTCCCCATCCCCAGGAAATGACCAAACCGCGTTCCACGGTGGACCGGCGGTCCCTCGGCGAAAGCGGCGCATGTTGTTGGATCTGGCCGCTTCGGCTCGACCGGGCCACAGCGGCTCAGGTCTGGCGTTGGGCGGGAATCGGCGGCGAGCTGTGGGCTCCGCAGTATTGGTGGCTCGCTGCGGTGACTGCCGGGGTGCTGCCGGTGGGTTTGGCTTATAGCGGGTTTTTCAAATGGCAACAGGCGTTTACCGGCGTCCTTTTGTTTGTGCCCTTTGTGGCTGCCGTTCGGAATGACCAGCTGGGACGAGCTTTGGCACTGGTCGGTTTTGTCTTCGGCATTCATTCGCTGCTGGCGATTATGCTGGTGATGCACGACCCTGCTGCTGCGGGACAATTCATGCCGGGAGCGCAGGCATATTGGGAGAAACAGGAAGTTTGGCTCCGCACAGGTTACGACCCCGAATATGAGATGGTGAATTGGCTTCCCGCCCATCTGCAACTCCTTGTTGGCGTGGCGGTACTCTCCTTCACTTCAGTCGGTCTGGTGCCATTGATCGAGGGGGTGAAGGAAGTTGACCTGATGAACTTCTATGTGGGTCGGCTCGCCGCCGGCAGCCATCATCCGGTGACGGCGGTAATGCTGGGCTGGCATGTTTGGTCGGTCCTGCGCGGAGTGGCCTTTGCGATCCTGATATTTGAGATTGCCTCCCTGTCATTGGAGCGGCTCTCGGCTAGGAGCTTATCGACCCGGCATCGACGAATTTGCCGGTGGTCGTTTGGACTGGGGGTGTTGGCTTGTGATTGTATCGTGAAATCCTATAGTCTGAAAATTGTCAGGGACCTGTTGTTCCAGCACCTGCAAACATGAATTAAAGATTGGAGTTAAACCTTATGAACCGCGAAATTGGCTGGTATATTGGATTCATCACGGGGGCGGCAAGTTGCGGCCTGTTGTTCAAATATGGCCTCATCGAGGTGGACGGTCTGCTCCGCCTAGTCATCATCATCGGGGTGGGAGTTGGATGCGGTTGGCTTTGCGATACCATCGTGAAAAAGAACCGCTGATTAGGTCCATAGCAGTGAACGGCTTATGGCCCCGAATAGCCCATTTGAACTACCCGCAACTCATGCTGCGGGCATGCGGCTTGCCCCACACTTTTTCTGGGGGCTGGGACTTGTGGCCCTCGGATGGCTGTTGAACTGGTGCCTGCCCGGCATGCGGACAGCGTTCCTGTTCTTCCCTCTTTGGCTGGGCTACATCCTCGTTGTTGACGGAATCGTGTTGATGCGCTGCGGTGACTCGCTACTCTGGAGATCACGGCGGCGCTTCATTTTTTTGTTCCTCGCCTCGGCCCCGGTCTGGTGGCTGTTTGAGTCGGCCAATATCCGCACCCAGAACTGGGAATATCTCGGAGACGAATCCATCCCCGACCCAGTTTTCATGCTATTGAGCGCAATCAATTTTTCCACCGTCATGCCGGCAGTCTTTGAAACCGCCGAATTGCTCAGGACGTTTGGCTGGATGGAGCGATTTGCCGCAGGGCCTAGGCTATCTGGCAGTCGCACGGTGGGAGTAGTCGGGTTGATCGCTGGGTTGACGACTTTCGGGATGCTGCTGGCGTGGCCCGGCATCTTCTACTGGCTGCTGTGGATGTCGTGGTTTTTAATCTTCGAATCCCTGAATGTACTCATCGGACGCCCCAATCTGCTGCGGTTCATCGGGCTGGGGGACTGGCGGCCCTGCGCAGCCCTTGCGCTGGGCGCTTTGGTCTGCGGTTTCTTTTGGGAACTGTGGAATTACGTCTCGTTTCCCAAGTGGATCTACCACACCCCAGGAGTGGAATTCCTGCACGTATTCGAGATGCCCTTGCTGGGATATCTCGGCTACATTCCTTTTGCGTGGGAGCTATTTGCCATGGCCAATTTTTTCTGGCCCGGGGCGGTGAGGCTGCGGCTTTGAAAACTGAACGCCGTCTCAGGTTTGGGGCCGGACGGAACGTAGCCGAAGTGGAGGCTGCCCAATTTCGGTAGCACGGGGGGGGGCGGGCACTGGGTTTCGACTCTAGCAGATAGCTAATCACACAGGCTGCGGGTGCCGAGAATAGGAACAAAGATTCGTCGGTTGGACCTGTCATCGTCTTCGAATCAGTATGTTACCTGCGAAAACCTCGACGGCCTGGTTTGGGGGATCTTCCAATAAATTGCGCTTCACGGGATCAATGAATCAAGCTATCAGTCGGACTCTTACCCGACATTTCAACTCTACTCTTGAAACCATCATGATTTCCGGTCGCCGCAATCCACCACGTCCCGATTCTCCTGCCCTAGCACGGATCCCGACTCCGCCAGGCGCAAGCCGCTCATTCATAATGGCTAGGTGTCGCCGTGCCATGCTGATCGTGTCTCCTATTTTCCGTCGCAATCCTGAGGATTCTCCTTGGCTCCGGCTTGCCCGAGCGGCGCATCTCCTATTGCTGGCGGTTTTGCTATTGCCCGGCACGGCATTGGCTCAATTCGAATACGGGGTTGACTTCAACACCTTCACTTTTACCATCACAAAATACACCGGGACCGATCCCGCAGTGGCTATTCCTGATTCATATTCAGGCGTGGCAGTGACCGGCATCGAGAACTCTGCGTTCGACTCCTGCACCAGCATGACGAGCGTGATGATTCCTGAAGGCATCACCTGGTTGGGTGAATATGCCTTTAACGGCTGCACTGGATTGACAGAAGTTACGATCCCCGCTAGCGTCACAAGCATTGGCCTCGTCGCGTTCATGGGCTGCCGAAATGTGTCTGGATTCACGGTGGCTGCGGGAAATACCAACTACAGCAACTCAGCGGACAAAGTCCTGTTTGACAAAAATAGAACCCGGCTGGTCCAATATCCCCAGGCGAAAACAGGCAGCTATGTGATTCCCGGAACCGTCACACTTATTGAGGACGGCGCGTTCTCCTACTCTACAGTGACCAGTGTGTCGGTCCCTGCCAGCGTGAGCGTCATCGTGGACGGAGCATTCGATATCAGCATCGGTCTGACAACCATCATCGTGGATTCAGGCAATCCAGCATACAGCAGCATGGACGGCGTGCTGTTTAATAAGTCCCGGTCCCTGCTAATAACCTATCCGATGGCCAAATCCGGCGCTTATGCGGTTCCCATCACAGTCACAGCGATCGGTGACTTCGCGCTCCAGCTCTGCTTCGATCTAACTGGTGTGATAATTTCCGCCAATGTCACTAGCATCGGGACCTATGCGTTCTATGGTTGCACCCGGCTGCCGACCGTCACGATTCCCGGCGGCGTGATATCCATTGGCGTCAACGCATTTGATTCTTGCTACGCCCTGAAGAGCGCGGTTTTCATCGGCAATGCTCCTGGCATGGAATCCAGTGTGTTCGCATCCGCCGCTGCCGGTTTCTCGGTCTATTTCTTCAATGACAAATCCGGATTCACCACGCCAGCCTGGAAAGGCTATCAGGCGATCAACATGGGGGCTTCCTCCAAGGTGGCCGCATGGCTTGTTACCAACGGATTCGCTTACAACGCCGATGTCAACTCCGATCCTAACGGCAGCGGAATGAGCCTACTGATGGCATATGCGCTCGCCCTTGATCCGAAGCAGAATCTCAGTCTCTGGGTGCCCAAATCAGTGATCGTAGGAAATCAACTGCGACTAACGTTCTATGCGGGAAATCCCGATGTCACCTACAAGGTCGAGTCCAGTACCGACCTGCGAATCTGGAGTACTGACGGAGTGACGCTATCCGTCCCGGATGCAAACAAACTGCGCATCGCATCCGTCCCCATTACCGGCTCCAGCCGCTACCTGCACCTCGCCGTAACAGTTCCATAAACCGCGAAAAGTGAGGCGGTCCCGAAATCATACTAAAGCCGGACGACATTCGTTCATCAACAGAAAGCTTTCAGGGTCGGCATGATAGAATTCAGTGAATCGCGGACGGAGGAAAGGGTTTGAGTGAGACCTGTGTCGTGCAGTTGGCGGGTAGCGTCGTGCAGACTTTGGTGCGCCCCCAGCAGGGTGTCGGTGCCATGTACCAGCAAGTCAAATTTCCCGGCCATGGCCGCTAAGTGCTCTACATGGGTGGCTAGGGACACCGCAAGTTGTCCAACCTCTGAGTTCAGCTTCGAATCCAGAAGCAGGCGAAGCATAGCAGCGATGTTCGCCTGGGACTCGGTGACGACCCGAGTCAAATCAGCGATCTCCCACAGAGCTGCGGCGCTTTCGGTTACGGCAGCGGTTTGCTGACCGATGGCTGTGGCGACGCCCGCATGCGCAGCGACAACCGCCAGCCGGTCATCATACAAGGCGACAGAGAACCGGTCGCGCTGGAGGGCCATGGCCTCACAGAGGACTTTGGATTCGGCACTCATCGCACTGAGGATCTTATCGACAGCGCCCGAGGTTCGATCCATGGCATCGGAGACATGCGCAGCAGCGTGGCGCAAATGCTCCGATAACCGCGCTAACAAACGACCGACTTTCTGCAATTGCTCTTTCTGGCGGCTTTCATAATAGACAAAGGTGCGCTCCAAGACGACCTGAACGACGTCGAACACATCTTGTACCGATGCCAACAATTGCTCCCGCCAAATTTGCAACGAACCATCATCCATGGTGACGTTAGTTGCGGCGGGATTGGCAGTTCGCCTCTTGGCTTGCTGGAGCGAGGGAAGGAACTCATCGACGATAGCTTGCTGAACCTTGGCAAACAGGCGATTTTCTGTAGTCTGTAGCGGCGAGGCACAGAACATGAGGATCAGTGAGGTCGCCAGACCTTCGAGAGTGATCAAAAAGGCGAAGGAGAGGCCTGAGGTGACCGAGACTAAGTTGCGCTTGATTTCACTAACATCGTCAATCCCCCCACCCAGGAAATGGGCGAAGCCTCCAACGGCCAACGAAATGCCAATCACCGTGCCGATCAGGCCCAGAACCGGAAGTGCCCAGATGAACAGGCGAACGAGCGTGTAATTCTGGTGAATCCCTGCCTCATCATGGTCGAGGTGCTGTTCGAGGATGACGTTGACATCCTGCAGCGATTGGGTGCCTTGCCATTGCTCGAGGATAGCTCGCAGTCGGCGCAACATGGGCGAAACTGCCAAGGATGGGTCCTCCATCTGTTCCAGAGTAGTTGCGGCACCTACGCTGGCCAGCATGTCGCGCACCGTGATCAGGAGGCTCAGCGAGCAGGCCTCACGCAACCCCGTCATATTCCGTAAGCGGAACAGGCAATAGACAAGGCCCCAGACAAAAATACAAGAAATCGAGATCGGTATAATCGCCTCCGCGCGTCTCAAATCAAACATTCGACCAAGCACGGACTGTTTCGGCAGCAGCAAGAACAGACAGATCGCAGCGAACAAACCCACACCAACACCGATAACCCCGGCCAACCAACGGCCGCGGCCATCGGCAAAGCCCAGTTTGGTCACATTGAAGCGCGGCAGGGTGATTACCGGGAGATGCGACATGATTGGTACGTGCGGTTCGACTGGGAGACAGCTAGGTGGAGCCTCCGATTCCGGCGGCCACCCGGTTTCACCAGACCAGTGCTCAACATCTGCCACCGGCGATTCCTCGCTAACAACTGCCTGGAGAGCATAAACGACTGCCTCTGTCAGCACATCGTCATCCGTATCGTTCGCTAGAGCGGACCTCACCGCCTCCTCAGTGTTACCGGCATGAGGAGCAACCCCCGTCACCGC
>CAITMP010000800.1 GCA_903893525.1 uncultured Acidobacteriia bacterium
GCTCCACGCGGCAGGTGAAGTTCTTCGCCTCGTCCGTTGAGCCCGACCCGTTGTAAACAGCCGTCTGCGGGTAGGGGCACAGTGGCCTGGAGCGGTCCGGGTTGGTTCTGTTTGCCAGGACGGAAGCTGGTGCAGCACCCTTCTCGACCCATTTGTCCAATTCGTCCAGCATGTCGAAATTGAATGTTCCGTCGCCGCCCCTGCAATGGGCCATGCCGGGCACCATGTAAAGTCGGATGGACTCCTCGGTGCGGGCCGTGCCCATTGCATAGGATACGGCGTTGAAATAGTCGATGGAATTCCTGGGTGCGATCAATTGGTCATTCCAGCCGTGGTAGAGGATCAGCTTGCCGCCGCGCCCCGTGAAGGGGGCCAGATCGGGTTGGATCGCATCCACAATTCCGGCGAACTTCTTCTCAAGCGTCGCCACGTCCCTGTCGAAGTCAATGGTCTTCCAGTCCCACCCGGGGTTGTTGTGGACAACATATTTGAAGGTATCGACGGGAATGCCCATCGGTTGGGGACCGGCTAGACCGGTCCAGCCCATCTCTCCGCCGGGTTCGAGGCCGGGGAAGATCTTAGCTCCGGTGCGCGGATTGGTAGCCGTGGCGTACAAGGCACGCGCTGCCTTTACTTGTGCGGCGGTGAGGCATGTTGCGGAGTCGGGGCCGTTGCACTCCAGGACCTTGGGGTCGAAGTGGCAGCGCACGGGGTTCTCGATCACTCCGTCGCGAACGCCGTCCAAGGCGTCGCACGCCTCCAAGGCTGCCTTGTGTATGAGCGGGTACTTGGATGGAGGAATGTAGCTGGCCGCGGTTTCATGGACGGCTTTCGGCACCCAAAGCGACCACGGTTGCAGGTGCGACATGTAGTTCGCCGGTGCCCCTGCCACTATTCCGTCAAAGTCCGCAGGGAATCGCTGAGCCTCCATCAGGCCTTGCCGTCCGCCGGTGGAACAGCCATTCCAATAGGAGCGCTTGGCGTCCGAATCATAGAAAGCTCGTACCAGGGTTTTGGCGAGGACGGTCATCTCGTGGACGGAGCGGTATCCAAAATCCACGAGTTTTTCGGGATGCCCCGCGATGAAGTCGCCACCGGGAGTGGAGTGGCCCGTGTCCGTGGAAACGGTCGCATAGCCTTTGCCCAGCGCGGCGGCGAGAGCCGGATAGCTGATCGTGCCGGCCCATCCACCGTTGCCGACAGCTTGGAGCTTCCCGTTCCAACCCGTTGCCGGAAGCCAGACCTCCACCTTGATGTCGGAATCCGGGCTTGGGGCCAGCGTGGCAGCTATCCTGCAAAATGCGGGCAGCATTTTGTATGCCCCCGCCCCCGGTCCTGCCTGCGCTGGGGCGAATTGGCCAGCGCCTACCTGCGTGGATAGCGTAACGGAAACTGACGGCAGCTTCAGAGTTGAGAGGCTTTCGCACGTGGCAGCACATGCGGGGAACACGGCAAGTGGTAACGCTGCAAGGCCGAAGAGAATCGCGGCACGGAGATTCATGGGCTGAACTGCCTTTCGTGGGAGTTAACGGCGGACGATGACTTCCCGCAGATTGTCGCGGGTGAGGAAAAACTTTACCGACTCGAATCGAGTGAACGTCTTTTCCAAGTTCCGGTTGTTGAAGACTTGGCCGCAGGACCGGGCACCCCGCTCGGCCACTTGGAGTGTCTTGTCGTCCAAAAGCCGAAAGCTGTGGGCGGGAACATCCGCCTGCCGTTCATTTGCGGAAAAATAGGCAAGTAGGTACGAACCCGGCTTCATGATCATGTGTAGGCGGTCCACGGTTGCCGTCAGCAGCGCTGGTGTCATGAACTGAAGGCCGTCCCAAAGCATGACACCGTCGAATGTATCCGGCAGATAGTTGAAGTTGGATTGGAGGAAGAATTCAATCCGCGAGGTATTGTTCTGCTCGGCCAAGTCTGAACCGAATGTGTCGTCGATGCTGCGCACCAAATCGGAAGCGTACATCCGGTGGCCAAGGTTGGTAAGAAATGTGATGTTCTCCTGGTTGGCACCGGCCATGTCCAGGATGGTCAATCCGACTACATCTTTGATGTTGAATAGAAACTGTTCCAACCCCTTGCTGGTGCGGATTGCAGGTGGCTGGGGTTTTCTGCCTGGAGCGACGACGCTGGTGGCGGACTGCGCACCCGCGCGTCCCGCCGAATCTGGCGGCGGAACGCTTTCCTTGCGAAATAGTGCGCGAAGTCTCTCCGGGAGCACGTTGCCTCGGTTGGCGATGATTCGCCGTTACCGCTTGATCGCGGGGTTGGCCGCAGGTGCGGAAGACGCCGGTGTAACGATCGGAATGGGCGGTGTGAACGCCTGCTGGGTCGGTGCCGGGCCAGCCTTCGGCTCCGGCTTGCGGATGTCGATGCTCCCCTTGAATATTGCCCCGTCCTCAATGCTGATGCGGGCTGAGCCTATATTGCCCTCCAGTTGGGCATCCTTGCGGATGTCCACCTTGTCGGTTGCTGTTACATCGCCTTGGACCGCACCGATGATGACAACCTCGCGGGCGGAAACAGTCGCTTTCACCCGACCGTTGGGGCCGATGGTGACTTTCGACTCAGGGGATTCGATTGAACCTTCCACTTGGCCGTCGACATAGATGTCTTCGCGCGAAATGATCTTTCCTTCGACTCGGACTGCCTTGCCGATGTTGTTCATGGCTGCGGCCTCTGGGCCGCGGAATGGCGTCGGTGACACGGTTGGGGACTCCCTTCTTGGTTCCTGTACGGGGGACGAGGGCTGGTAGCCCTGGTTCGATGGGGTGGCGAGTGTCGGCGTGACCGACGGTGACGGCTGTGGACTTGTGGGTCGCGGGGCCGGTGGTTCTTCTTTCCTGCTCCAAATACTCACTGGGCGGGCAGCCTCCTGGAATGATGAATGTACAAGTGCACCTTTTAGTCTAGCTAACACTGGTGCTGCGGTCCATAGGTGCGGGCCTCCCTGTGGGCCTAGCGGAAGATTTTTGCAATCAGGAATGCGGCGGAGGCAGCGGCACCACCGATCAAGGCGGTCTGCAAGGCCCCACGGAGGATTGGAATGCCCGTGAACTTCGCCTTGACGCCTCCGAAGATGGCTAATGCCCCGATTGTGAGTCCGACGGATGCTGTGAGCCCGGCTTCGACGGAGGACGCGAACATGTATGGTGCCAAGGGGATCAGGCCTCCCGCCACGTACGAAGCCCCGATTGTGATGGCGCTGGTGACCGCCCGCCGGGGATCCGGTGGCTCAAGGTTGAGCTCAAAGCGCATCATGAAATCAACCCAGCGCTTTTCGTCCGAGGCGATGGCGGCAACTATGGGGGCGATTTGCTGATCGTTCAATCCCCAGCCTTGGAAGACCTGCGCGACCTCCGCAGCTTCCTCTTCGGGCATTGTGCGGGTTTCCTCGATCTCCCGGCGGAGCTCGTTCTCGTAGTGTTCGGCGTCGGTCCGGGCCGCCAGATAGCCCCCGAGGCCCATTGCAATGCAACCGGCTGCAATTTCGGCGAGGCCCGCAAGCACCACGACCTGGGTTCCAACATGGGCACCGGAGAGTCCGGCGGCGAGGGCGAACGGAACGGTGAGACCGTCCGACATGCCTATGACGACATCCCGGACGGTTTCAGTTGACTCGAAATGCTGTTCCTTGTGGGTTCCGAGGGGCATGCTTCAGCATAGCGGCTGGAGCATGCCCTTTGTTCGTGCTACTTCAGTTCCACTGACGTGGCGCTACCCGAGTACAGCCCGTTGAACAGCAGCTTGAACGTGCCGTGGGGCTGCGCGCGGAATGCCACCTCGGGGCCGAAGAGCACAACCTTGCCTTCCCCGACGGAAGCCTCAACGACAGCTGACCCGCCATTTAGATACTGCCGTCCCCATGCCCAGCCGCTGGACAGGATATCGGTCGAGTTGAACCACGCCACTGACGAAGTCTTCTTTTGCGCAGCGTCAGGAGCTAGTTTGAACACCGGACTGTTGTCGAAGAAGACGTCCACCTTGTCGGGCATGCCGAACGCGAGCGGCTGGGTGTTGTCGATGTTGGCCTTCAGCAGCGAGCCCGGGATGTAGAATTTCTCGCCCGGTAGTGCGCGCTCCTTGCCATCGGGACCCATTTCCACCAGAGCATTCGAAACCGCTACGCCAAGTAACTCGGCCATGCTGGTGGAGCCGCCGATGGTGATGATCTGGCCGCCCGATGCGACGAATTTCTTCAACTGCGGGATGGTCTTGTCGGCTGAGATCGAACCTGTCATTCCGGCGTATTCGGCCGGTAGGTTGGACGGAGTCGCGCCGCCGCGACCGCCACCAGCGCCCCGTCCGGTGGTAGCACCAAGTCTGGCCGCTCCGTCGGTGAAGACCAGGACGTCGTACTTGCTGCGCAAATCGCCGCCGTCGAGCGTTTTCGGGTACACGACTTCGAACGGGAATTCGAACTGTTCGAAGATCCACCGGGTCCAGCCCGACGGCATCAGCCCACCGTACTGGTCGTAAAGGCCGATGCGGATGGGCTTGAGCTTCATCGCGGCTCCAGTCGGGGCGGCGGCCACGCCGTGGGCGGCCACACCCAGTCGCTTGGCTCCATCGTCGACGATTGGCTTGGCGGTTGCCGAGAATGGCACCCAGACCGCACCTGTCCCAAGGTCCTTCCCGTCGGCGGTCAGGTCGCGGCGGATCCAGTAGACGTCGCATTTGGCTTTCAGCAGTCGGTTCACGACCATGAAGGAATCGTTCTCGCGGTGGCTGATGAGCCATCCCGCCGGATTTGCGGGACCGGAAACCGGTGCCAGCGAGGCGGGGATCAGGTCAAAATTCGCGTTGGTGGCAGGAATGAATGGGCCGTCAAAGGCATCGAGGATGCGGTCGAACTGGACGCCCATTTGCATTGCGAGAGTCCAGCCCGTGATGTCATAGGGGCGGTTGGGCGGGCCACCTGGATAGGCGAAGTCGTTGGGGTGGTCCTGGGGCTCGAACATGTCGAGGACATGGGGACGGAAAGCTTGGGCAGTCTTCACGACCAAGGAGCCCGCCGGGTAGGATTTGCCAGCAACGGTGAAAGCGGATGATGCCTTGAGAACCGTGATGCCGTTCTTCACCAAGGTGTTGGCGAACTTGACGGCTGTAGGGAAGTCTACCTGGTCCGACGGGATGATGTAGCCGCGCGGATCGCGGTGGGCTGGGTCGTGGAGAATCGAGGCGTAAAGACTGGATGGTAACCCGCCGCCGCGGCCTCCGGGTGCTGGAGCTGCTGCAGCACCGCCACGCCCGCCACGTCCACTGGCCGACGGTGCCGATCCGGCTGCGGCCTCCTTGAGGGCTTCGATGCGCTTGGGTGTCACGGTCCACGAGTCCTTGGAGCCTCTCTCGATGGAATTCATTCCCATGCGCCAAGCATTGAACAGAAATGTTTCGCGGTAGCGGGAGGCAAGGTCCAGAATTGCGTAGTTGTTGGTGATCTCGTAATCGATCGACTGGCGGTAATGCCACGGACCGGGCTGGATCGGCAGGGGCCAATCTCCGGACGGGAGCTGTTTGTCCGCGACGAGCGGGATTTCCATCGGTGTCGGGCTGCCAATGATTTCGGTCAGAATGCCGACCATGTTGTGGAAGTAAGTGATGGTCCTGAGGCCGCCGTTCCACCAAGTGGAGTAAGTGGACCCGCTGCGCATCGCTGAACCGCCCTTGCCTTCGGCTACCAAGCGGCTGTGCATCGCGGTCCCGACCATCTCGATGCCCAGTGGGACGAGGGGATCGAAGTTGTAGTTGAACGGGTCGCGGAATGGCGGGATGAAGATGACGGCCCCGGCGGGTCCGGTTTGGTGGTGGTTGTAGACAATTTCCGGGAACCATTCCATGAATAGCTGGCGGTTCATGTTGGTGGTTTCGGGCATGGCGGACATGTAGAAGTCGCGGTTGTCATCGTGCCCGATGTATTTGTGGTAGAGGCGCGGAAGGCTATCCATGGATCGCTTGAGCGGGTCGGATTCGCGCATGTACCAGTTGGCCACCAACTCCTGGCCGTCGGGGTTGGCGTGGACGCAGAGGATGATGTCGTCGTTCAGAATGCGCATGGTTTCCGCGTCAGTGCGGCTCACCAGTTGATAGACCGTCTCCATCAGTTGCTGGGACCCAACAGTTTCGGATGCGTGCAGACCACCGTCAATCCAGACGACAGCCTTGCCGTCGTGCGAAAGCTGTTTGGCCTCGGCTTCGGTCACGCCTTGGGCTGTGGCCAGTCTGCGGACGATGGATTGGTACTTGGCGAGATTCTTGATGTTCTCGGGCGAGGAGATGACTGCCATGTAGTGCGGCCGACCTTCGGCGGTCTTGCCGATTTCGACCAGTTTCATACGGTCGGATTCGACCGCAAGCTTCTTCCAGTAGGATTCCAACTGGGTGTAGGACGCCATCTGGTAGTCGTCACCGATGTTGAAGCCGAGCGCGGCTTTGGGCGTGGTGACCTTTGGGGCCGCAAGTTGAGGTGTTGCGGCAGATTTCGGCGACGGGGCCGGGGTGGGGGATTTCGGCGCCTTCTGCGCATTCAGCAGGGCGGCGGTAAGAATTGCTAGTGGTGCGAGATGTCTGAGTCGCGGGCCGGGCATTATAGACGTGAGTGTAACTCAGGTCTACGGCTCCAGTGCTTCGGCATACTCTTCGACCGATGACGTTGAAATCTCCGGCGTGGGACGGAAGACGATAAGTCCCATAACTGCCGCGCAGCCCAGGGACGCCGCCGCCATGACGAAGGTTGAGGGATAGCCGAAACGGTGGGCAACTGCGCCGGCTGCGAAAGAACTTCCGCCGACAAAAAGGTCGTAAAAGGCACTGAGGATACCTACTGTGGTGCCATGGTCGCGCGTAGGCGTTCGACGGAGTACGGTTGCCGCGATGGAGGACCAGGGAAACGAAAAGCCAAGGCCTAGAAGTCCCGCACCTGCGATGGCGATGGCCGGGGATGGGCCCGAGGCGATGATCAGCAACCCCGCGGCCATGGCGGTGATGCCACCGAAATATGTGATTCGCGGGTGGATGCGGTCCGGAAGGCCGCCGAAGAAGAAGCGCGACACGAGAACAAATCCGGCGTAGGCCGAGAATGCTGCGCCGCCGGAATTGCCGTGCTGGGCCAGGTGCAGGATCAAGAATCCAGTAATGACCGGGTAATGTACATTGACAAAACCCACTGCGAGGCCCGGCTTGATGAGCGAAACCGGGAACCAATGGCCGCGCTTGGGGTGGTCCGATGCTTTGTACCGCTCCGGGACTTTGGTCAGGATGAGGAACGCGAGGGTCGCGGCGACGCACTGCATGAGGGCGGCGCGCTGGAACGTTCCCAGCCAATGGCCGACCACGGGGCCTGCGGAAATTCCGCCCCAGATGCCCGTGGAAACGTAGCCGAGAGCCTGACCGCTTTTTTCGACGCCGCCCAATTCCACAGCCCAAGCAGCCGCACCGGTGTAGAGGCACGCCTCGCCGAAGCCTTGGAGGACTCGGCCAAGGTACATGCCCGGGATTCCAAGAGGAAGGGTGTATGCGAGACCGGCGGTGGCGCAGGCGGCGAGGCCTGTCATGAAGGCGATCTTGCGTCCACGGTTGTCGGCGAGAGGGCCGGAAAAGAACCGGCTCAACAGGGCAACGAACGAGAATATGCCGATGACAAAGCCAACGGTTTCGTCGGATCCGCCAAGGTCGTGTCGGATGTGCGGCGCTACCTGGGGCAACACCGTGCCCATTCCGAGAAAGCCGAGGAAGGTGGCACCCACCAACGACCAGAAAAGAGGGCTGAAATCCCTCGGGGAGGAGGCCATACTTCAGTCTAGACGGTGCAAGTTGCTGGAGCTACAGCCACTTGCCGAACCATTTCACTGCTTCCGCCAAGGCATCAGGATTCACCTTGTGCCCGGTGTTCTGCTCGATGATGGATTGGAATCGTTCTGGATGCGCTGTGTACGCGGCCTTGGCGGCGTCGAGGCAGAGCTGGAGACCGGGCATCGGGGTTCGAGGATCGACGGCTCCATTGATGGTCAACAACGCCCGCGGAGCGATCAGCGGCAGCATTGTTGGGCCGTCGAATTCGGAGCGGATGCCGGGTGCCACCTTGTCGTAGAAATGGCTGAGGAATTCGGCACCGGGCTTTCCGATCAAGCCTTCGTCCTTTGCTGCGGCATCCAATGCCAGTTGGAATGTGCCGGCCCGCGATTGCCAGGAATCGTGATCGAGGGCCCACTGGAAGCTCTGAACCCCGATGCATGGCACCGCAACCTTGATCCTGGGATCCACGGCGGCGGCGAGGTAGGTCTCCATGCCGCCCTTGGAAAAGCCGATGAGACCGATGCGGGAGGTGTCAGCCCACCCGGTGGTTGCTAGATAGTCGACCAAACGCATCACGTCCCAGACGGTGTCGTAGAGGAAAGGATGTTCCTTGCCCGTCCGGAAGGTTGCCAGCATGGCCTGCTGGTATTCCAACGAGCCTGTGCCGGCTTTGGTGCGCGCTCCGTGGTAGCGGCCATCAATGGCGATGGCTGCGAATCCGGCTTTGGCTAGTTGATGCAGGACCGGTGATTGACCCTCCTTTGTCCCGCCAGTGCCATGGAGAACGATCACGACCGGCAGTTTCGTCGCCGAGACTGGTCTCTCCCCGATTCCGGGGACGCGTTGATCGGCATCGGCGGCGTAGGAGAAGGTCCAGCGCGAAAACCCGGATTCCGTCAGCGGAGTCGCCGACTCGCCCGCGAGCGGGACTTTTGGACGTGCGATCAGCCGAAGGAATGCTTCGCGTGGATCGGCTGCCAATGCTGGAAGCGTCGCGAATGCTGTCAAGCCCAAAATTCTCAGAATGCCCATAGCAGGCTAGTGTATCCCGTGTTGGCCCGGTATCCCTGATTCAGGGAGAGCAAGCCGAAATCCTCGTGATAGCCGTAATACTGGTATCCGACGTTCCAGCGGAGTTTTTCCGTGAGGCGGACCGATATTCTGAGCAACGGTGTTTGGTACGTGAGAGGGAAAGTCTGTGCGTTGTACAGGATTTGGGAATTGGCGCTGGACTGCGCCGTCAAAGATGCGCGCCCATCCCCTGTGTCCTTTGCCATGTTGTAACCGACATAGAGGTCCGCATACTTCCTGAGCGCGAAACGCAACCCGATGTTCGCGGCGTGGATGTTGCTGATGTACATCGATTGTTGGTCCGTCACCCGGACAGCACGGGGCGTTCCTGCGAAGAAGACGATTCCGCCAATGGTGTCCAAGTGCAGCTTGGAATACCCGGCGTCCAACGAGACCCAGGATTTCGCGGACCATGAACCATTTCCCGAATAGGTTCTGGAGTGTGCGCTGTAGGCCGTAATTTGGACCGAGTTTGTGTTGTAGTTGTCGTTGTATCCGCCGCCGAGGGTCCACGTCTTGGTCCGGTATTGGAGTTTTGACCGGATTGCGTGGTAATCGCGCAGACTCACTGGAGTCAGTGGATTGTCGTTGCGACCGATCTCGCTTTCAAAGTGAGCCCGGAATGCCTTGCCAAGGAAAACATTCGTGCCAAAGACTCCAGCCTTGTTGGTGTTGGTTTGTTGGCCCGAAACTCCGTCAAATTTCGATCCTGCGTCGGCCGTGTCTTCGATGGAACGGATTTCACGCTGTGAGAAACGCACGCCCCCGAAGACATCAAGGCGCTTCGAGATTCGGAAGTGGGCGTCGGTGGAGTTGGTCACCAGTCGGATACCTAGAAACTGGAAGTTTACGGTGGCGAAGGACAGCGTCGAGGCGTCGTACTGCTGGAATAGGTTGCTGCCATTCATCCGGGTGTTGGACGCCGAGAGATTGTTGACAATGCTAAACCGCTTTCCCGGGAGCACAGTCGTTGCAAAGTCTCCGGCCGCAACGGGCCGGTTTCCATGGGCGCGGACGCCAATTTGCCGGTTGGCGGAGGACCCGAAACGGTCGAGGCCCAATGCCAGTTCGTTCTGCGCGTAGTCTCCGGTCCCGGAAGAATAGCTGGCGTGGGCGTTCAATGCGATCCACCTGGTTTCGCCATAGATGTTCCCCATCCAACCTGGTGTCCGGCCCCGGTAGGGTTGTGGCCGTACGAAGGATGTCAGCACGGCGGGGGCTGTACCCTTGAGGGCAAGCAACTGGTTATCCTTGGTGTCTTCCTTGTAAAACTCCCAACGCCGCTGGACGGTGAATTTGAAGTTCTTGAATCGTCCGTCGGCGGCAATCCGGTACTCGTCGAACCGTTCGCGGATGTTGCGGAACACCGGATACACATCCCCACGGGTGTCGAATTCCTGCTGCGAGGACAGGGCCGGGCCGTCGAGTGTCACGCCGCCGTAGCCCGCCCGGATGCGGAAGTTCTTTTCCGGAAAGAGGGTAACTTCGTGGTCCTGCCAGCGGTGGACGGTATTTTGGGCATGCTGCCCGGCCGACACCACCAGCGCTGTGTTGAAGTAGTCATTCTGCCGCCACGAAAGGTCGTATCGGTAAAGTCCGTTTTTTGCGACACGCAGAACAGCGGACTCATAAGGGTCGTTGCCGAGCCCCTGTGTCGAAAGGACAATTTCGTCGAAGTACTTGCCCTTCCCGTCCTTCGAATTGACAGTCATCTGGCTCGACAGGAGCCGGAAGCCATCCCGATAGTTGACATCCCCGGAATACTTTCCACGGTCGCCGGCTACCGACATGAACCGGTAGCCGGCCTCCCAGGACTGAACTATGTTGTAATCGCCCTTATTGGTGCCCCGCGCCGAGCCAACGGGCTCCCCCGTTGTAGGGGCGACGGTGTCCTGCGCGTAAAGGCCGCCCGCAAGCAGGGCGGGGAGGACGAGGATGGCAAATCTTGTGTTCGTCATTTTCGTGCTCCTCATCTCAGGAAGTTCGAGTCGCTGTTGGACCCATGGATTTTCACGTGGCAGAGCACGCATCTCTGATACTTCGGGTCCTGCAGGTTGTGGGAACTGGTCTGGGCTTGAACTCCGTTGGCCTGGCGTCCGAAAGTGCCACCACCGTTGTGGCATTCGAGGCAGACGGTGAAGACTACGGGTCGCCTCAGCAGCTTCGCGTTGGTTGATCCGTGCGGTTGGTGGCATGTTGCGCAGCCTTCCACACGCACCGGCTCATGTTCAAAAACGAATGGCCCCCGCTTGTCGATGTGGCACTTCAGACAGGGCTGTTCGTTCTCCCTGGCGTTGGTCAGCA
>CAITMP010000801.1 GCA_903893525.1 uncultured Acidobacteriia bacterium
CCAGCGTAGCGTCAATGTTGGCACCTGGAACGGCTGCGGTGTTGGCATCGAGGACGACGCCGGAGAGAGACCCGGTTTGAGCCTGCCCGAAGGCGGCGGCGGCGAACAGACAGGCGGCAAACGTGGCGCGTGTCAAACTGCTTCCGGCAATTGGCCGGAGTTTTGAAAACATGGATTGGACCCTGTTCCTTTCTCTAACTCTTGGTTGCAAAACGAGACTGCGGACGGAATGAAAACTATACGCTGCCAAAATGGCAAAGTCAAGGATGTGTGGGTCGAAGCGGACCCGTGCATTGTCTACTGTAACGTATCCGTTATGCTGAGCGCCCGGAAGTCGAGGGTGCGCCTCATGCGCCCGTATTTCATGACTAGCCGCTCGGAATCGACGGCGGCTTCGAGGAACGGGCCTCCGAAGAGCGGCCAGTGCGGGTAGTCGGCGGGGATTCCGTTCACGGATGGAATGCCCCCATAGGTGAAATCGATGGTCCGGCCTCGCAGGGTGCGGAAACGGACGCGGGGGGTCGGATCCAGACTGGTTTCCAAGGGGAGCTTTAGGATCGCCCGTCCGAAGGCGGCCAGATCCGGATATTCCGATTGGGCCGCCACTTGTACGACCATCCCATTCTTGGGATACGGGCTGAAAAGCCGCCGGCCACCGCCTACAATAGGCTTCCATTCGTAGCCTTGGAGCGGTTTGCAGGCGATGTAGGTGGAATCTCCAGCGCGCATGAAGATCCAGCCGGAGGGGTCTTCACGAGTTTCGGTCAGGTCCTTTGAGAAGAATCCATTGATTCCGGGGAAGCGGGTACCGGGCGGGATGTCGTAGAGCGCCACCACGGTATCCATGTCCTGGAAGATCTTTTCGTGGGGGGAGCCGCCGAGGAGCTTGTCGGGGGAATCGTAGGTCTTTTTGGACTTGACGACGCCCTCGATTGCTGGGTCGGGGTTGAAGACGAAGTAGGTCTGGAGTTCGTGGATGGACGAAAACGGCTGGACGGTGAAGAAGGTGTTCTGGACACCGCGCGGGTCGGGGACGGACCAGGTGACGTCCCAGGAATGTTCCTGGATGGGCTGGAGGGTGCCGCCCTGGTCGGAACCGACGGCGTATTCCTTGCGGACGTAGGTGGTCTTGTAGACGGGGCCGTGGAGGTCGTCGTAAAAGCGCCAGCGGTTGCGGGTGCGCTTGCGTTCGATGTGGGTGTAGGGCGCGGTGCGGTCGGTGCCGATCTTTTTGAGGATCTCGGGTGGTTCGTAGCCGCTGGCGAGGGAGTAGTAGAGGACGTAGTTGTCCGGCATCGGCAGGCGGCGGCCGACGCCGAACCAGAGCCAGCCGAAATCGCTCGAAACGCCCTTCCAGCGCTCGACTAGCTGGTCCTCATAGACGCGGGCGTGGGCACCGACGTAGAGGCCTTCGAGATTTTCGGGGGCATAGTCGGCGATCAGGTACTCCAGCATCATCTGGGCGCGCTTCTTCATGGCCGGATCCTTGGCCCAGCCGGCTAGGTAGGACATGGGGATCAGGTAGACGCCCATGTAGTGGGGGGAATCGTACTCGCCCTGGCCGCGGGTGGTGGTGAGTTTGACCCAGTTTTCGATCCACTGGCGGGCTTCCTCCATGTTGTCGGCGGAGCTTTTGCCGGTGAACCAGGTCTCCGGGCCGTCGTTGGGCCAGTATTGCGACATCAGGTAGAGCGTGGAGTAGTAGAGCAGGAAGTGGTTTTCGGTGTCGCCCCGGTAGGGCATGTAGGTTTTCCAGGAGTTCTTGAGGGCCTGGCGGGCGGACGGGGTGAGCTGGCCCTGGTCGAGCTGGGCGATGGCGGTGACCGGGTACATCCAGAACATATCGCCGCTGGGTCCGGCGGCGAGGATCTCCTCCAGCCGCTTGGAGCACCAGGCGGCGTCCTCGTGGTGCCAGAGCTTGGCGGCGATTTGGGCGTAGCCGGCGTCTCCCGGGCCAGGGTAGTGGGCGTAGGCGTCGATGATCTCCAACTTGCGGGTGGCGAAATCGGGGCTTTCAGCGCGCAGGCCGACCTGCATATATAGGGTTGCGAATGCCAGGGCGAGGAGCGTTTTCATCTGGTTTTAGGCCCTTCGGGAACGAATTTGAGGCGCGTGATGGAACTGCCGTCGAGGCCGTCCTTGCGCCAGGTCTTACCGAGGTCGTCGGAAACGTACAGGGCTTCCTGGTGGACACCGGCGTAAATGCGGCCGGGATGGGCGGGATCGAAAATCACGGCGGTGGTCTCCGTGGTGGGGAGGCCGAGGTTGCGGGGCTGCCAGGTTTTGCCGCCGTCATCGGAAATCTGGATGCCGGGACCCCATCCTGCGATGGCGACGCGGGTGGGGGACGCGGGGTCGAAGGCAATGTCGTAGAGGTTGCGCCCGACACCGATGGGTCCGACGGATTCGAACGTCTTGCCGCAGTCGGAGGAGGTGTAGAGACCGGCCTGGTAGGTGGTGGCGAACCAACGGCAAGCATCATTTGGCGATTGCGCGAGGTGGGTGACCTGGATTCCGGCGGCACCGGCGAGTTTCCAGGTTGCGCCGTCGTCGTTGGAGCGGAAGACGCCTTCCTCCCCGCCCACGAGGAGGGTGCCGGATTTGGTGCGGTCCACGCGGATCGCTTCGGTGAACTTGCGGTGGAGGGTGGCACCGATTTCGCGCCAGGATTTGCCGCGGTCGGTGGAAAGGCGGATACCGTGGCTGTAGCCGTAGTAGATGGCTCCAGTGTTCTGATCGATGGAGACGTCGCGGAGTTCGGTGACATCGCTGCCGGTGAGGAGGGTCCATGTTTCGCCGTATTTCGCGGCGCGGAAGAGTCCGTTGCCGGCTGCGAGGTAGAGGGTGGAGGGATCGGCGGGGTCGGAATCAAGGCCGAAGAGGAACGGATGGTTGTAGGCTGCGTGGCTCCAGCCGGAGGGGTCGCGTCGGAAAAGGCCGCTGGGGGGGAGTTTGGCCCCGACGACGTATTCCTTGGTGACCGACATCAGGGCGTAGAGGGTGGGGTCGGCCGCGCTCGCCAAGGGGGGCAGGAGCGCGGCCAGGAGGATGGCGAACTTCACGGTTCGATTATAAGGGGTGGCGTTTCACTAGAACCGGAACCCAAACAGTCCGCCGTCCTCCGTGGAGTCCGTGAGAACCGTATCCAAGACGTACCTTCCCATATCGAACCCGTCAAACCTTTCCTTGAAGGCGTCGTCCTCGTTCATGGTCACGATGTACTGGAATCCCAGCTCTTCGGCAGTTTCAGCCCCCAAGTTCAGGGCACTGACAATCTGGCGACCATCGACGCCGTCGAACAGATGGCTGTCGTGAACCAAGAAGCCCGGACCCGTTCCGTGCTGCGCACACAGCCGCATCAGCATCATGTCAAAGCAGAACACCAGCATGTTCTTGACTCCCTTGCTGCGGGCACCTTGCATCGGAAAACTGAACTTGGGACCGTTCGACGACTTGTCAATATTAATGCTGCCCTGCGACTCGTATAGGCGGCCCGATGTTTCCTCGAATGCCAGCACGGCTTCCTTCATGCGGGTCGATTGCTCGTCGAAATCCCGGCCAAGCCGAATCTCCAATCGGCCCTTCTCGATCTCCAATTCAGTCTTGGCGTTCTCCAATTGCTCGGCAGCCTCCATGCGGTTGCGAAGTCCCTCGACTTCAGCACCGAGCCGACTGGATTCCCCCTGCAACTTGGAGAACTGGTCCAGCGCACCGTGGCTTTGCAGTAGACGCAGGACCTCCCCCCGTCGTTCGTCCAACGCGGCCTGACGTTGCTCACGGTTTGCAATTCGGGACTTGGTTTCCGAGAGCTCTTCAGCCAAGTAGTTGCGTCGGTTGCGGATTACGGATTCGTGGAAGCTGCGCACGTCCTCAAAACGCCTCAAAGCCAAGCCTGGAAGGGCAATACCTGCTTCAGCATAGATAGCTTCGAGATTGGAGATGGGAGGTGGAGCTTCCGACTGAACTGCGTGCTCCAAGTCGTTGAGAGCCGCAATGTCCACGACGTTGGCGTTTGCAAGATCGTTGATCTGGTGCGTTAGGTGGTCGGCTTCCTCCTCCAATTCGCGGTATTGCGCAAGGACCCGAAATTTCGCAAGTTGGGCTCGAATCTCCTTCCAGCGGGCATCTTTTACAATCCATTGGGTGCGAAGTTCCGCAGCTTTTCCCACAATGCGCCCGAAGCTGGTCGAACCGGCTGCCTTGCGAAACTCGGTCAATGTCCGTTCCCGATCACGCACGTCCTTCCAGTCAGCCGCGATCTGCCAGTCGAATCCGAGCAGGTAGAGCAGGGCGATTTGCAAGTCCCCGATTTGCTGATCTTTTGAATGCTTCTCCGGTGTCAGAAAGGCAGCTTCGGACTCGCGGCGAACAAAATACGGAAAGAGCGATCGGAAGCTTGGGGCACGTGATTTTGTGCCAGCCGCCGGTAGCCGGAACATCACCTCACCCAGAAACGACTTCCAATCCCCCACAGATTCGGAACGCGGAATTGGAAAAGCGGAACTCGTTACCTGAACCTTGGATTTCCTGGCGACGGAACGGTGGACGAAAATCTTTTCCGGCCCGAGGTCCATCTCCAGGCCAAAAGTTGCGTCGGCGATCTCCGGTGCGGCAAAAAGAGATTTTGGCCCTGCGTCCCCACCGCACACGAAGTGAATAATCTCAATCAAGCTGGACTTCCCTGCGCGGTTTCGGGTTTGCTTATCGGTCGCGCCCAGTTCCTTCTTCGCAAGAAGAATATTGAGTCCAGGCGTGAAGCGAAGTTCCTTGAAGCCGGGCAGACTACTGGTTATGCGGTGGATCACCGGTCGTTCCCCTCTGGGCTCGCTGTCCGAGACGGGTGGAGAAGTCCGTCGCGAATCTCGATTGCTCCCACCATGAAAAGCAGGTCCAGTGCAAGGACGAAGGAGTCGTAGCGAGGTTTGGCCCTAAGCTGGAGAGTTGAATCGGCAATGGAGATCGATTGCCACAGCGCCGAAACTGTGATGGGGGTGGAGATGTGTCGGAGCAGGGTTGCCCCGACCGCTAACAGTGCACGCTCCTGGGACAGGTGCTTGGATGGAAGGATCACGAGACCCCGCTCTCTACCGAGCTACGCGGTGCCTCGAAAATATCGCAGCTATCGAAAAAGTAGGCAATCACAGCTAGAGCTGCTACTAGCTGGTCCGGAAGGGCCCGATCACCAGCCGCCCAAGTCTGGAGCTCCCCGAACACTTCAACGGGGGTGCAATCCTGGCGCAGGCTTTTGTACCGGACACGAAATGCTTCGGCAATCCGTTCCCCGTATGTCTCGTCGTGCCAACTGGCAAAAAACTCCCCAACCAATGGTGCCTTGGTCATTCCGACTTTTAGCAGTTCCTTCACGCTGTCGCTCAGGGCGTTTGAGTCAAGCTTGCCCATCGGGACATCGTGTACATCAGGTAGGGCGACTGCCGGCTTGGCTGCGATTCGCTCCAAGACCAGACGAAGCTCTTGAAAACCTACCTTGAGGTTGGTGGCGTCCGGAACTGGACCAAACCATGACGCTTTGTCTTCAGGGGATAGGCCACGAAAGACGAGCAGGAGCTGCTCCAGTCCCCAAGTCTCAATTGCGATGCCGGGGTTGGCCGCCTTGAGCTCGAGAATGACGGTCTGAACGTGCGGCGGGAGGCGGTCGGCATTGTGGACGAAAGTCCATCGGGTGAAATGAGCGGACCAGTGAAATTTAGCTCCTTCGAAATCGGCGCGGATCTTCGCGATCGCTTTGTGCGCTTTCATCTCGGTGGGTCCATACACTTGAAAAAGGCGCTGGTCCGATGCCAGAAAGCCATCATTCTTGCGGTCGCCAGCAGAACCCCATGGGCACGTCGGCATGAAATCAGTCGGATATGCCAGCTTCATCAGCCGATGAAAGAAGGTTTCGAACTCGGAACCCTTTGCACGCAGGAATGCGAGTTCGAAATCCTTCGCGAAATAGGCGTCTTGAAAGGTCATTGGCGTGCGAGACGTCCGACAATTTCAGGATACGTTGACCGCGGGCTTCGTGGGAACCGCTCAAACACGCTTTGAGCGGTACCAGCGGATCAGGTGGTTGGTGGAGGCGTCGTGGGTTTCGGCGGGCTCGGTTTCCGACTGGAGTTCCGGCACGATCTTCATCGCGAGGACCTTGCCCAGTTCCACGCCCCACTGGTCGAACGAATCGATTTGCCAGATGATGCCCTGGGTGAAGACCGCGTGTTCGTAGAGCGCGACCAGCTTGCCGAGGATCTCCGGGGTTAGTTCCTCCGCGAGGATCATGTTCGACGGGCGGTTGCCGGAAAAAGTCCGGTGCGGGACCAGCCATTCCGCGGTTCCCTGGGCCCGGACTTCGTCGGAGGTCTTGCCGAAAGCCAGCGCCTCTGCCTGGGCGAAGAGGTTGGCGACCAGGATGTCATGGTGCGCCCCCAGCGGATTCAACGACTTGGCGAAACCGATGAAGTCGCACGGGATCAGCTTGGTGCCCTGGTGGATCAACTGGTAAAACGAGTGCTGGCCGTTGGTGCCGGGCTCGCCCCAGTAAATCGCGCCCGTTTCATAGTCCACAGCGGCGGAATCGACGGTGACGGATTTCCCGTTGCTCTCCATTGTCAACTGTTGGAGGTAGGCGGGGAAACGCTTCAGGTATTGGTCGTAGGGGAGCACGGCGGAGGTCTGCGCCCCGAAAAAGTTGGTGTAGAGAATGCCGAGCAGGCCCAACAGCACCGGCAGGTTCTGTTCGAACGGTACCGTGCGGAAGTGCGTGTCCATGGCGTGGAAGCCGGAAAGCATGGCCCGGAAATTCGCGCCGCCGATGGCGATCATGGTGGACAGTCCGATGGCGGAATCCATCGAATAGCGACCGCCAACCCAGTCCCAGAAGCCGAACATGTTGGCCGTATCGATGCCGAATTTGGAGACCTCGGCGGCGTTGGTGGAGATCGCCGCGAAGTGCTTGGCGATGGCGGCCTCGTCCCCGAGCGACGCGAGCAGCCATTGGCGGGCCGTTTGGGCGTTGGTCATGGTTTCGAGCGTGGTGAAGGTCTTGGAGGCGACCAGGAAAAGGGTTTCGGAGGCGTCGAGATCGCGGGTGGCTTCGGCGAAATCGGTACCGTCGACGTTGGAGACGAAACGGAACTGGAGGTCGCGGGCGGAATAGTGGCGGAGGGCTTCGTAGGCCATCACGGGGCCGAGGTCGGAGCCGCCGATGCCGATGTTGACGACGGTTTTGACGCGCTTGCCGGTGTGGCCGGTCCACTCGCCTGAGCGGACGCGTTCGGCGAACATCTCCATCTTGTCGAGGACGGCGTGGACGTCCGGCACCACGTTGACGCCGCCGGAGAAGACTTCGGTTCCTCGCGGGGCACGCAAAGCGGTGTGGAGTACGGACCGCTTTTCCGTAAGATTGATGGCATCGCCGCGGAACATGGCCTCGATGGATTCGGCCAGGCCGGATTCGCGCGCCAGTTGGATAAGGAGGGCGAGGGTCTCGTCGGTGATCCGGTTCTTGGAGTAATCGAGGAGAATGCCTTCCGCTTCGAGGGAGAACCGATTGGCGCGGGCCGGATCGGACGCGAACATGTCGCGCAAATGCAGAGCCTTGAGCGCCGTCGAATGGGAGCCCAGCGCGATCCACGAGGGCAGTTGGGTTACGGGGGTTTGGTGCCGCATGAGCCTACGCTAGCAGACGCGGAAGCGCCGCGCGGCACCCTACCCCCTTCGGTGGTGCCTACTTCTTCAGGGTGCGAACGAAGGCAACGACGTCATCGGGAGTGGCGGACAGGGCCTTCGAGGCCGGCATCTTGCCCTTCCCTTCGGTGATCACCTTCTTCATGTCGGCGTCAGAGATGGCCTGGACCTTGGCGGTGGACAGATCGCCCATCGTTGGGAACATTTTGGCCATGGCGGCGGCGGGGGTTCCGGCGGCACCATGGCAGTTCTTGCAGGACTTGGCATAGGCCGCTTCGCCCACCTTGGCATCGGCAGCCATCAGGGATCCAGCCGGGGCCAGCAGGGCAAGAATGAGAGCAACTCTTTTCATTTCAATCCTCCTTTTACTTTTTCAACGTGCGGAGAAATGCCACCACATCGGCAGCGGGTGCGGCCTTCTGGGCAGGCATTTTGCCCTTGCCCTCACTGATGGCCTTGATCAGTTCGGCGTCGGATTCGGCTTGAACCTTGGCTGAGGCGAGGTCGGGCATGGTGGGGAAAACCTTGGCCATGGCCGGATTTCCGCCACCTGCGGGACCGTGGCAGCCGGTGCAGGACTTGGCATAGGCGGCAGCACCCGCCTTGGCGTCGGCCCCGAATACGAGGCTGGCCGGGGCCAGCAGCGCAATCAAGAGTATTGTTTTTTTCATGTATTTCCTTTTTGGACCCTCTAGTGGGTCTGTTTCTTCTCGGGGATGCCGAGAGTCTTCAAGACCGCCGGAGACGCCTCGTCGACGGCCACGGCCTCGTGGCACAGCGAGCAATCGTTGCTGATCGTCCGGCTGTTGTCGGCGGTCGAATGGCCGCCATCGTGGCAACGGAAACATCCCGGTGCATCGGTGTGGCCGAGATTGATCGGGTAGGTCCCCCAAGTGACTTTCAAGTCCGGGAACACGTTGCGGTTGAAAATCTTGACCAGGCCCTTGCCCGCAGCGTCGATTTCCGAGCTCCGGGTTCTTGCGATCTCGGGGTATTTTTCCTTGTAGAAGGCAGCGAGCTTGGCCGGGATGCCGGTGGCCGCCGCTTCGGCTGTGGGAAAAGCCGCGGTCACAATCTCCAAGCCAGCCTTCTTCATGAACGGCAGGGAAGTGGGGATTTCACCGAGTTCGAGGCCGCTGTCGATGGCTTTGGCTGCGGGTTGGAAGGTGTGGGCCGGGCGGTTGTGGCAATCCACGCACTGCATTTCGAACTTCGGGAGCGCCGCCAGAGCCTTCGCATCGACGCCTGCCGCAGGGTACTGGCTGGTGCGGCCCTTGCCGTCGGAGTACTCCACCCACTGGATGGTCTGGCGTTTCGGATCGGCGGGGGCATAGCGGATGCGGACGCCGGGACCGACGTGGGCCCGGTGGATGTCGCCCTCGCGCATGGTCAGGACCGTTTCGGTGAGGGTGTTGGCCTCGTCGTCGCGGTAGGCGGTTCGAACTTTGACGCTGGAGCCCAGGTCGCGTTCGCGGGCGTGGCACTTCTCGCAGGTTTCGGCGGAACCGACCAGGCGGTTGCTCTCGATGGCGGATTCGATGGGACGCTTGTAGGTGTCGAAGGTGACGTCCTTCAGCTGCTGGATGCCGGCGAGTTTGGCGTGGAACCAGCCGGACGCCCCGGGGCCGATGTGGCATTCAACACACTCCACATGGGAGTGGGCGGCGTGGGGCGTTTGCTTCCACGCGGTGAATTCGGGCTTCATCACGTGGCAACTTTGGCCGCAAAACTGGTCGGTTTCCATGTGCTGGACCGCACGGTACGTAGCTTGGCTGCCGATGACGAGGTTGACAAAGGTCATCAGGCCAAGAAACGTGACCAAGCGACCGAGGGAGGCCCGGCGGTTCGGCATCGCCCGGAGACCGTTGACGACCTGCCGACGGGCCAACCACACTCCGACCGGCATCAGCATCAGGCCAAGAATGAAGATTGCCGGGATGATCAGGAAAGCCAGAATGCCGATGTAAGGGTTGTCGGCCTTGCCCTTCAAGTGCATGGGCAGGACGAACAGCCAGGAAAAGCCAGCGGTTGTGGCGAGGCCGACACCGAGGAGGCTGACCCAGTGGTTGGTCAGTAGCGCTAGCCAAGGTTGCTTTTCACCACCGTTCACCGGCTACCCTCCTTCTTGTTCAAGTATGCAATCAGATCGGACATCTCGCCGGACTTCAGGACCGGCCACGGAATTTTCCTTGCTGTGGCCTGAGCCAACATCTGCGGCCCGTGCCGCCAGAGTGCTGAAACCATGGTAATGCCGCTCCAGTCGCCGGCGCGCGCATGGAGGTCGGGACCGGGCCCGGCACCCGTATGGCACTCGACGCAGCGCTTGGAGGCGAAGATCCTGCGGCCTTTGCCGGGGTCGCCGTTCCCGGCGAAGAACTGGCTGGCCCAACGCTGGCCGAGGACCTCGTTGATTTCGCCGCCATCGAGGCGCGGGGGTTCCAGGTGGAGCAACGGCGCATGGTTCCACATGGAGGCTGCGACGTCGGTCAGGCTCTTGGAATGGCCCAGCGGGCGCGATTCATGGCAGGATCCGCAACCTTTGGAGGCGAAAAGCGCAGCGCCCTCGGGACCGACGGTGATTCGGAACGCCTGGACAGGTGTGGCCGAGTGCGAGACGCTGCGGAGGTACAGGAGGAGGTCGGAAAGCTCCTGGGCGGACAAATCGGGCCACTTCAGCTTCTTTTTGGAAAGCTCGGCCCACATGGTGGAGGTGTGGTTCCACATGGCACCCACGAGGGCCACTGGGTCGCCGAGGGTTTGCCACTGGTTGACGGGCTTGGCCGCCGCGTTCGGCGATGTCGTCAGGCCGTGGCAGGTGGCGCAGGTTTTGGTGGTGAAGAGCCGCTTGCCGCGGCCGGCGTCCCCGGGATTTTCAAAATAGCGGGCTGAGGAGAAGGAGGCGAAGAGATCGGAGGCGTCCTGGTCCGTGAGCTGGCCGACCGAGGTGCCTTTTTCGCGGATTGCCGTCCACATGGCCGGGGCGTGGTTCCACATGGCACCGGCGAGGTCGGCCGGGGTCATGGCGCGGTCCAGGACACGGCCAAGGTCTGGGGCGAGACTGCCGCCCACGCCGCGCAGCTTGTGGCATTGGATGCAACCCTGGGATTCGAAGAGCTTGTCGCCACGGGCCGAGTCCATGGGGAGAGCGGCTGCGGACAGCGAGATGGCGCCTGCGAGGAGGGCAAACGCGGGGCTGATTGCGGACTTCATCTTGTGTACCTCAATCCGGCGGTCAAAAGGTGCGTGCGGAAGGATTCGTAGGCTTGGAAGGTTTCGGCAAAGCCGTAGTACCGCCATTCGGCGAACACCGAAACAGACTTGTTGAGAGGCGCGACGACCTTCGCCAACGGCTGGTAGTAGCTGCCCGGGCGACTGCCGGACGTCCAGGATGCGGCTCCCCCCGCGTTGATCTTTACCTTGTGGAAGGTGCCGTTCACGAAGCCGGAAAGCGCGTGGCAGTCGTCCCGATAGACCGAAAGGGCTGGCGAGAGCAATTGCGGCACCAGGTAGCCGATCTCGGAGTGCGCCGCGCAACGGGTGTAGTTGGCTTCCAGGGTCCAGTTGTCGCCCTTCGGAGTCCAGTCGAGCGCCAAGGTCTGCCGCTGGCTGCGGAACAGGTAGGAGGTGCCGTTGGTTGGGTTGCGGTTGTCGAGGTAGTGGAAATCGCCGGTCAACCGCAAGGCATTGGTGAGGCGGTAGCGGCCCATCATCCGCACTTTCGTGTAGTTGTAGAGGCTGGTGCGGAAGTATTCGCCGGTGCTTTGCCCGGCCTCCAGCTCACCGGTGAAGGAGAGCTTGGGGGATGGCCGGTACATGATCGCGCCGAGTCCAACGTGTCGGCGCATGGTGGCCGAGGGATTCGTGGTGAGGGCCTGGGGTGGCAGGACGGCATCGCGGACATCTCCCCAGGCGTACCGGTAGCCGCCACGCAGGGTGAGGGATTTCGACAACTCGCCGATCACGCTGGTCTCGCTCTGGCTGTAGTTGGAGGCCAGATAGGCCTGCGGGAGTGTCGTGGTGGTGAGCGATGCCGACACAATCTTGTCCACCTGGTTGGCGGAGGCGGAATTGTGGAGGCGGTCCGTCATCCAGGATTCCAGGACCCGGAGGCCGGAAAGCGGGCGGATTTCGATACCGGCGTCGGCGGTGGTGTGGGGCAGCTTGGCTGTGGCCGAAACCAAATACTGCTCGCTGGTGAAGAAGAGCAGGGTGTTCAGAACCACAAGGTTGCCTGTATCGAACTGCTGGTAGTTGAG
>CAITMP010000802.1 GCA_903893525.1 uncultured Acidobacteriia bacterium
CGGAACGGGTGTATTCCTCGACCCCGGCGGCGTGGTGAATGCCGCAAGTGGCGCGCCAGTCGGCGATGCTATCTCCCCGGGCGAGTTCATCGCCCTCTACGGGTCCGGTCTGGCCGCACAGACCTCTGTTGCCATCCCCCCCTATCCGCCCACCCTGGGAGGAGTGACGGTCTCGATTGGCGGCCTCCCCGCCCCTCTCTATGTCGTGAGCGCCGGCCAAATCAATTGCCTGGTACCGTTCGGGGTCGATACAACAAAATCCACGGTAACCCTTACCGTCACGAACGGGACTGCAAGTTCCAATTCGGTGACCGTTCCGCTGGCGAAGACATCCCCCGGTATCTTTTCAAACTCGCAACGCGGCAGCGGCGATGGAGCGTTCCTCCATTTGGACGGCAGCTTGGTTACCCCGGCAGCTCCGGCGAAGAAGGGCGAAATCCTGACCGCCTACCTCACGGGCCTGGGCGCACTGCAGAAACCCATTGCTGACGGTACAGCGCCAAATCCGCCAGCCGCGGACAGCGCGTTGGCACCCGTAACAGTCTGGGTCGGCGGTACTGCTGCCGCAGTACCGGGGTATGCCGGAATCAACCCCGTCTATCCGGGCCTGTACCAGATCAATTTCACGGTCCCGACGACGCTGAAAGTCAGCGGCGAACTCCCGATCGCCATCCAGACGCCGGACGCATTCCACGACCAGCTGAACTTGTCGGTCCAATAGAACTGAGAAACAATGAGGGCCCACACCGAAGCGGTGTGGGCCCTCATTCCAAAGGTTTATTGGAGCTACTTCAAGTTCTTCAGCAAGGTTTCACGATCCTTGCTCAGATCCTTGCCGTCCCGGACAGTCGGATAGGGCTTGTTCCCCTTCAGCCCCTTCCAGAGCGTCTGGTTGTAATCCGCCGTGTCCAGCTCGTCTTCCTTGTCGAACTTCTGGCCCGACATGCGCTTGGCCCACCACTGCGCGGTGTGGGTCGGCTTGGAGGCCCGGCGGTTCTGACGGCTGTCGGCCAAGCTGTTTTCCGGCGTCGCCTTCGGCAAAGGCAAGGTGCTGGTGCTGCGCAGCAACGACGGAACCTTCGACACGTAATTCCACTTGGACTGGTTCAAATCGAACACGTCCGCCATCGGTTCGGCAGTGCCGTCCGTGATGCCGAACGCATTGATTCCGAGTACGTCCTTGATGGTACGGATGAAGTTCACCGTGTTGTACCGGGTCGAGACTACCGCACCCTGCTTCACGTAGGGACCGGCGATGAACGCGATGCTACGGTGGGCATCCACGTGGTCCGGGCCGTCCTGGGCATCGTCCTCAATGACGAAAACCAAAGTGTCGGCGGCGTACGGACTGGCGGCAAGCTTTTCCAGCAGCAGGCCAACGGAGTAGTCGTTGTCGGCCACCTGCGATTCCGGCGTGTTCACGCCGTAGGCCGCGGTGTCGAAACTGCCAGTGTGGTCATGCATGAAGCGCACCATGGAGAGCGACGGCAGGTTGCCCTTGGCAACGTACTGGTCGAATTCGCGCGCCCATTCCTGGTACCGGTAGAAGTCGGGATAGTTGTTGTCGAAGCCCCGGAAGTACGGGTCGGTGAGCGGCACCAGCGAGGCCTTCGCCGGATAGGCCTGGACCACATTGGCCGCAAACGGGTTGGTCGGGGCCGGAATGTTCAGCTGGGTGAACGGAGCCGGGAGCGCATAGCGCACCAAGTCGAGGAAGAAGCCGTAGTTGCGGACCGAAAGACCCGCACGGATGGCGTCGTCCCAGATGTAGCCCGCACCGGCATCGCCTTCGGAGGAATCCGGGGCGGCGACGTCGGCGGTACCGGGGAGCAGATTCGGGTCCTGGGGGGTCAGCGGATTCGCCTTCACCCGGTCCGTCAAGGACGAATAGCCGATGTTGACGAAGCGGTTGGTGCCCTCGTAGTCATAGAAGAGAGGGCCGA
This sequence comes from uncultured Acidobacteriia bacterium, assembly GCA_903893525.1. Lineage (GTDB taxonomy): Bacteria > Acidobacteriota > Terriglobia > Bryobacterales > Bryobacteraceae > BOG-234. Next base: position 1,944 of record CAITMP010000802.1, read on the forward strand.
AGCGACCGGCGTACGACGGCGGCACCGTCTTTTCCACATAGTCGGTCGCACGACCACCGACGCTCCAATTCCAGCCCACGCCGCTGACTTCGCCGGAGTCGTAGAAATTGTCCAACGTCACAAACTGGCGGGCGATTTGGTGCTGGTTGGGGGTGTAGGGCTCTGTGAAGAGCGCCACAGCCGGACTGCCGTTGCCTTTTTCCAAGTCGCCTAGGACTTGGTCGTAGGTGCGGTTTTCCTTCACTATATAGATGACGTGCTTGATCTTGGCGCGAAGCTGCTCCATGACCACGGCGTTGTCGTCGTGGTTGTCGGCAACGTTGAAGTTGTTGTTGGCCGCAACCTGCGCGGTCAGGGTGCGGAGGGTCTTGCGGTCCGGCACCGGAATGGTGGACATGCCCCCCTTCTGCAGCTGCTGGATGTACTGGTTGGCGGAAAGGCAGACCGGGTCCGAATCCGCCCCCGTCCCCAAAATGTGCTTGCAGTTGGCGGAGTTCGGCCCCGGCACGTTCTTGCTGTTCGCAACGAACAGGGTGGAGCCGTCCGGGCTCACGGCGATCGCCTGCGGATACCAACCGGTCGGGATCAGCCCGTAGGTGTAGCTGGCCGTCTTGTAGGTATTCATCGTCAACACCGCAACGGAATTGGTGCCGCCGTTGGTGACATAGAGCGTCTTTTCGTCCGGCGAGAGCGCCAGCGAGTTGGTATTGCTGCCCTTCTGGAAGTACGTCAGGCTCTCGTTCGGGGCGGTCGGCGCGGTGGTGAAGATGGTATCGACAACCTTGTCCAGATTGGTGTCGATCACGACCACCGCGTCGGCGTTGTCCTCGGCGACCATTAGCAGGTTCTGCGCCTTGTTCAGGATCATCTTGTTGGGATTGCCCTGCACCGGAATCCGCCCCGTAACAACAGGCTTGTCGCCCGCCAAGCTCAGCACGATGATTTCGCGGTCGCGCATGACGGACACGTAGGCCTTGTCGTTGCCCTTGACCACGGTCCAAAACGGATACGCGCCTCCGATGACACCGGCCTTGGCAGGGTCGATCACGCCGGGACGGAGATCCAGTTCCGAGATCACCTTCCGGCTACCAAGATCGCAAAGCGAAACGGAGTCGTTGATGTGGTTGGCGACCAACAACCGATCCCCTTTCGCGTTCACGGAAAGGCCGGCGACGAGTGCCGGCTGGCCCAATCCGAGGCCGGGTCCGAGTGTATTCGGGTTGGTCGGGTGGTTCATCGCAATGGTGCCGCCCAAGGCCGGTCCGGTGGCTCCCAAAGTGATCACGAAGACCAGATCGCCCGCGCCGCCGGACACGTAGAACTCTCGTCCGTTCGGATTCCACGCCAATCCGGCATAGGCGGCGGGAAGCGGTACGGCGCCCAGTTGAACCAGCTTGTTGCCGGAGATGTCGTAGATGAAGACATACTCGTTGCCCGCGTTCTTGATGTTCTTGCCGTCCGGGCCGTTCAGGAGATTATAGCCGCTGGTGAGGACAAGCAGGGTCTTGCCGTCGGGGCTGGTGGCGGTGGTCATCGGCTGGCCCGCCAGATAGTTGGGAAGTCCGGGCAGGCCGGGGTTCATCGTGCTGAACGAGGAGCCAGGCGCAGCGGTGGGTGTGATGGAAAAACCGGTCGGGGTGGGCGTTCCCGCGACGGTTACCGCCTGCGGTTCCAAGGCGTTGGCATGAATTTGGGGGCGAACGGCGCGCGATTTGGTTTGCGTCGCCTGCTGGGAGAGAAGCACGGAGGCCGAAATAACGGCCATTCCGGCAAGTACGTGGGGTCGGATGCGCATGTGTCGCTCCCAGAGTAACTGCGCAAAGCTTCAGCGGAATGAATTCTTGGTTGCGGTGCGGTGACTGGCCTCTAGGTGCCTTCCGCACGGCCTGCTACACCAGTGGCCGAAAGGGAAGGATTCGTATACGGCTGCCGTCATTCTCCACGGTCAACATCGCGCCCGAGGACAGCTGCGACGACCACTTCAAGATCGCACCGATCACCTGCGCCCCAACGGCTTTGGGACTCAGATCGTCGGTTCTGAGTTGGACAACGCTCGGGCGATCCGAGTTCGACGATGCCAGTATCGCGCCAAAGTCCAAGTCCTGTGTCAGGACGGTATAGCCCTTCGCGACCGCATAGTCCACGATCTCTACATCGGGCGCATTGACCGCGCCCACATCAGACCAGTGCACAGATTCAAGGCCAAAAGATTGCAAGGCCGAACTCCATTTGGTCGACAAATTCATGTCGATCAGGATCTTCACGCGGCGACCGGCTCGGATTCCCGGTCCTCCACCTTCCAAGCGGCGTAGCGCAATGCCTGCAGGATGTCTTCCCTTTCCAGATAGGGATAG
>CAITMP010000803.1 GCA_903893525.1 uncultured Acidobacteriia bacterium
ATCGTCGCTCCGTGGAAAAAGCTTGGCCTGACCAACGTCCACATGCTCCACACGCATGACCCCAAGGTTGCCGATACCGAGGAGTTCGCCAAAACGCTTCGGGACGCCAGCGGAGTCTGGTTCAACGGCGGACGCCAGTGGAATGTCGTCGATTCCTACGCCAAGACTCTGACCCTGAAGGAATTCCACAACGTGCTCGCGCGCGGAGGCGTGATCGGGGGCAGTTCTGCCGGGGCGACCATACAAGGCGACTACCTGGTCCGGGGTGCAATCGCCGGGTCCGAGATTGTGATGACCCCGGAGCCCGAGCATGAACACGGATTCGCATTTCTTCGCAAGGTGGCAATCGACCAGCACATCAACACGCGGAACCGCTGGGACGATATTATCCCTGTAATCAAGAAGTACCCCGAAATGCTCGGCATCGGTCTTTCCGAAGGCACCGCCATCGTCGTGACGGGGGATAAGTTCAACGTCATCGGCAAATGGAAGGTTGCCATCCACGACAACCACCGCGTCTACCAGCCTTGGGAAAAGCCCTATTACGTGCTCTCGCCGGGTGATACGTACAACATAAAAACCCGCTCCATCGAGAAGCTGGGGACCGGGGTTCTCGCGCCGGCCACCTTGAAATAGATCCTGTCTACTGGGTAATTACGATATTTGCAAGCGGGCTGGCAACGCCTCCGACGATCACCGTTACGGGTTGGACACCCAACGGCGACGTGTCGGGAATCGTGCAGTTGATCTGAGTCACGCCGACCGACCAGCTTGGAATTCCAATAAAGAATTTACTGGAATCCGTGGAAACCGCCACTCCGCCCACCAACACGCCGACCACCTGCGTCGGTGTCGGAATCGTGCCCACCGCAGGTGTACTGCCGGTGGTCGGCAGGGGCTTGGACGCGCCCTCCCCGGTGATGTAGAGAGTGATCATCTGACCGCGCTTGGCCGACTTGTCGGGCACTACGATTCCTGACTGGGTGAATATGCCGGGTGCCGCAAACGCGATCGTCATCGGGGTGGTCACGGTTTGCCCGTCGGATGTGATCGCCACCGCCGCGCTCCCGTTCGCCGTGCCGTAAGGGATTTGGAAGTTGATCTGTGTCGGGGATACAAAAAACAGCGGTGCCGGGACCCCATTCACTGTGATTGCGGCTCCTCCCAACGAAGTCGGCAATGGAATCGCGGCTGCGCTCGCGGTGCTTGTGCCAAGTTGGGTTCCGTACATAGAGGCAATCATCCCGCCGGCTCCTACCACCCGACCCGAGGCCGCGCTTCCGATGCCGTCCACTTTTGGACCCACGACGGTAACGTTGACAGTCGCACTGGTGGCTGCGAACAGGCTGTCGCCTGAATAGTTGGCGGTCAACGTGATGGGGCCTGTCGGCAGGCTGCTGCCCGGGACCGTGAGTGGAGTGGAAAGTGTCCCGGCCTTGATAGTGGCTGTCACGAATGCACTGCCACCCGCATACCACTTGATGGTTCCCGTTGGAGTATTTGTGGTTCCGGAAGTTGTCAACGTGGCAGTCAAGACTACGGTACCCCCGCGAGGCACGGTGGCCACGCTGCTGGTCGCAGACATGCCAACCGTCAAGCCTGTCACGGTCAAGGACAGATTTGCATTGACTACTCCAAAGTTGGCATCCCCCGAATATTGCGCGTAAATGGTTGAGTCACCCGCGCCGACTTTCGTTCCGGGGACTGTCAGGGTTGCGGATGGTTGAGTCGAAGCGGCACTCAGCGTCGAAGCGGCACTCAAAGGAGCAGTCCCAAGCGACACGCCATTGGCAAAGAACGTGATATTGCCGGTTGGCGCTGTCTTGCCGGAACTGGCGACCGTTGCGGTCAACACTACCGACCCGGTTACCGAAATGGTTTTCGCGTTCGCACTGACGGTTAATGTCGCAACGGACTTGGTGGCTGACTGGTTCCATGCCGTGACGAAGTTGAAGGCGTCGAGCGAGCCCAAGCCCGTCGCCAAGTCGTAGCCCGGGGTTGCCGAATAGCCGATGGGCGTCGGCACGCATGTGGTGGCGCGAGGGGTGCACGGATTTACCATGTTGTTGCCAACCGTTACATCATGGAAAGCGTTTGGCGCGGAGACGGCGAGGGAATAGAGTTTCGTGTTCAGGTTGCCTTGACCGGATGTCGTTTGAAATCCATTGGCAACTTGGTACTGGTTCAGGAGTGCTGTCATCCCGGCGAAGACCGGTGCCGCCACCGACGTACCTCCAAAAGTCGAAAAGTTCCCCTGGGTGTACACCCGGTAACCATCGTGGGCTGCCGACGCGGAGAAGGAAATATCGGGAACATCGCGGAACCCATCGCTCGGCACTCCGAGTCCGGTCTGCCACACTGGCTTGGTGAAGTAAGCGCTGGCCCCGCCGCCCCCGGAAGATGGTGAGCCGTCACTCCCCGCCGGATCGTTCCAGACCATTTCCGGTATGTATCCGATAGCAGAGGCCAAATTCGCATCGTTGGTGGTATTCCAATAGCTGCCGCTGCCTTCGTTGAACTCCGTGCCGCCGACGCCGGTGACTTCCGGGATCGAAGCTGGTACGTCCACCGCCAAGCCCGTCTGCCGGGTGCTCCCGTAACAGTCCGCGGCACCGTAGTCGCCCGAGGCCGCAATCCAGGTAATGCCTTGCGTATTGCCGCGCCGCGCATAGTTCTGGAGCGTATTCAATTCCGACTTGATGATGGGGAGTTCACAGAACCCGTAGCTCATGCTGATGACCGGAGCCAGATTCTGGTCGATGGCGTAGGCCAACGCGTCCGTGACGTCGTTGGAATACACGTACACGATCGTGGCTTTACGCGCCACCGCCCCCGTCCATTCGATGTCCAGGTCCGCTTCCCCCAGATCTGATTGACTTGTACCGGGATCCACCAATCCTGGAACTAGGAGTACCTGCGGATCATTCACTGGCAGGTTGAAGTTGGTCCGGAAGTTGCGGATGTCGGCCAAATCAATGGCGGTCTGCCCTACTACGGCGATCTTCTGCCCCGTGCCGTCGATTCCTGCCGCATACAGCGGTTTCAGATCGTAGATCGTGGCGATGTCGTCCGGCGCCAACTGGTGCCTGCCGTTGGACGGGTTGTTGAATCGTGGGGCGGCGGCGAGCGGTCTTGCTCGGGCCTGCATGCGGAAATCGTGGAGACCGCGGATCGCCGTCACCATACCGGAAAGCGCGGTTGGAACCGACGGCTCGGTCGAATTGGCGAAATGCCGTGTTCCTTTCAGATCGTAGTAGTGGAGTTGGGTACGGAAAGCGCGCTCGACGTGACTGGCAGAACCCCGGAAAGTGATGGTTGTCCGGCCTCGGCCGGTCGAAATCACCTCCAATTGTTCAGTCCTCAGCCATGCCGTGATTCGGTCCAGGTCGGACTGCGAGTAGCCGAAACGGTCGGCATACTGTTCGGGAGTCAGCCATGCGTGGAAATCAGGTGAGTTGGGGTCTTGCTGGGCAGCCAGAAGGCTTGCCAGATCCGCTTCCTGGGTGGGTGAAAGGGCAAGGACCAGAGTCATCCCATCGATTGGCATGTCGACAGCTACCCGGCCCAAATCGCTTTCGAGCTTGGCATTCGGGTGGATGTGACCGGTTAGCCGGGTCCGGAGGTTTCGGTCGATTGCGGCGACACGGTTCTTCTGGGCCGCCAGTTCTCCCGCTCCAAGCGTGGAAACCAATGCGAGCGCAACTGCCCACGCTTTGCGCGTCAAACACCTCATGGTCAACCCCTTCATGCGTTTCCTGACGGCTGGCCGGAGACGACGGTTTCAATACGGCGGACTCGAAAGAAGAGTTTCAACTTTGCCCCTCTTACAATTGGATCGTGAACCGCGATATTTTGCAAGGGAGTTGTGCTTGATAGCGTTTTCCACACTGGAGCGCGGCTACAAACGGCTGGCCCGCCGCAAGGTCCTTTGCTGTTTCGGTACCGCAGTCTTCGTCCTGATGATGCGGGCGGTATTGCTTCCGATTTGGCCGATTCCGGCTCCCAGCATTTACGACGAGTTCAGCTATCAGCTTCAGGCGGACACATTTGCGCACACACGGCTCGCGAATCCTGTCCACCCGATGTGGCAGTTCTTCGAGACACTCTTTGTGATCCAGCAGCCGACCTACGCCTCCCGGTATCCCCCGGCACAAGGTCTCGCGATGGCTTTGGGGCAGGTGGTCTTCGGTCATCCGTGGTACGGCGTCTGGCTTTCGTGCGGTGCTTTGATGGGCGCAATTTGCTGGGCGCTGCAGGGTTGGGTTCCAGTCAGGTGGGCGCTGGCGGGAGCGGCCATCAGCCTACACCTTTGCTTGATGACCTATTGGATGAACGGCTATTGGGGTGGAGCCGTACCGGCCATCGGCGGGGCGTTGCTGGTGGGTTCGTTCGGTCGGATCCTGCGACGGGGTCCGCAGACATGGGGGTGGGTGGCTGGCCTTGGGGTCGTGGTACTGATGTCCTCCCGCCCTTTCGAGGGGGGGCTGCTCTGCCTACCGGTTCTTGCCGGACTTGCTTTCCAGCGCAAGAGCCGAGGCGCACTGCCGCCAGCGCTGCTGGTCGCGGTGCTGGGTCTCGCCGGGCTCGCCTATTACAATTTCCGCGTTACCGGTCGCCCGCTCCAGATGCCTTATCAGGAGTATTACGACCAGTACGAAACAGTTGCGCCGCTTAGCGTCGTGGATGCGCTGCCGCCCAAGTTCTACCGCCACGCGATTTTCGAGTGGGTGGACCGGGGCTGGGCGTTGGACCTTTGGCAGCATTCCAGAACCGCCGGATTCGCCCTCACCCGGCTCCGCGACTGGAACAAGCTGACCGCGATGATGTTTGGAAATTCCCTATGGTTGATTCCGATATTGTTGTGCCTCCCGGCGCTGCTCAGGTCACAAAAATCGCGGTGGTTGGTCGGGTTTGCGTCGGCGATGGTCGCCGCATCCGCAATTGAAGTCAACCTGTTTGCCCATTACGCTGCACCCTTCCTCGCCGTTTTCGTAATCCTTGCCGTCGTTGGATTGCGCCACACACGCAAATGGGCTCCCGTCGTTCTGGTCGTTCTGGTTGGACACCGGGCCGCGTTCGACGGATGGAGGATTCTGACGGACTCCACTCCAGACCGGTTCAAGTCCAACAACGCAGGCAAGTCTGCGATTGAGCGGGAGCTCCTGGAGCGCGATCAGGATTCGGGCCATCCTGCCCGCCACGTGGTGCTGGTCCGCTACTCCAAGCCGCGATCCCCACACGAGGAATGGGTTTACAACCCCGCTGACATCGACAGCGCTCCGGTCGTTTGGGCCCGCGACATGGGGGACGAGGAAAACGCGAAACTCAAGGCTTACTACCCGGGGAGGACATTCTGGCGATTCGACCCGGATGTTTCCGCCACAAACCTGGTCCGGGAGCACTGAACCCAAACCATTAAGGTGGGATTCATGGATACCGCACCGATACCAGATTCGCCACCCGATTCGCCGAGGACCCCTCCAACCCTGCTGGGACTGGCCGTTATTTTTGTGCGCGAAGGCAACATGACCTTCGGCGGTGGACTGCCCACGGTGGCAGCCCTCCAGCGCGAACTGGTCACGAACAAGGGCTGGCTCACGCAGGACCAGTACACGATGTGCCATGTCCTTTCCCGTATCACGCCCGGTACGAATCTTTGGGCCTTCTGCGTCGCGGCTGCCTGGATTCTTCGGCGCTGGTCGGGTGTCGTGGTGGCGATCCTCGCCGGGTCGATACCGAGTTCGATATTGGTGGCGTTGCTGACCGGCGGTTTTGACGTGTGGAGTTCCAAACCTTGGCTCCAGATCGCGATCGACGCCGTCCTTGCGTCCTCGGTCGGAATTCTGTTGGCTGGGTTCTGGCTGCTGGTCCGACCGCACTGGAAACACGGGCGGAGAATTCAAAGCCTGCTCATTGTCTCCGGCAGCATCTTTTTGTCGATCGCAGTCGGAATGACCCCGCTGGCAGTGCTGGCGCTCGCGGCGGCCGTTGGCTTCTTTCTGCCGGGCGGAGGCGAAAAGTGAACTGGTTTTTCCTTTACCTTCTTCTGTTGAAGGCGACTTTGAGTTCTTTCAGCGGACTGGCCTCACTGCCTATCCTGCGTGAAGACTTCGTGGTGCAGCACCACTACCTCACGGACCGCCAGCTCAACACTGCCCTCGTCCTGGGCCGCGCAACTCCAGGCCCGAAGGGGTTGTATATCGTCAGCGTCGGGTACTTCGCCGATGGCTATCCGGGAGCCTTCGCCGCATGGCTGGCCTTGGTGACGCCTGCGCTGTTGGTCATTCCGATGCTCGAATTCGCCGGTCGCCGCGCTGACAGTCCGCAGGTGAAGCGGATTTTGCGGGCCGTCGTGCTGGCAAGCGCGGGGATCAGCCTGTCCGCGACTCTTCCACTGGGGGTGGATGCGCTGCACGGGCCGTTGTCGTACATCATTGCCCTGGTGAGTATGCTGATATTGATTTTCACCAAGGTCGACACCATTTGGGTGATTTTGGCGTCGGCCGGGGTGGGCTTGGCAACCTTGCTGTTTCACTCACCCGCAGCTGGTATATGATGCCCTTGTCGTGCTGAAAAAAACTGCGCTATTCCTTCTGCTGTTCGGCTCCGCCCTTCCCGCCGACCAGCATTTGCTCTATGTCGCCAATCCAGGCACCCGAAACTACGTGCAATACGGCGGCGTCGGGTTGACCGTCTTCGACATGGACAACGGCTACAAATTCGTCCGCCGCATTCCGCTGTGGGACGCACCACCCGCTGGCAAGGAGCCTGAGAACGTCAAGGGGATCGTCGCCAGCGCGCGCACCGGGCGAATCTACGTCTCGTCGTTGAACCGCATGATCGCCGTCGACGCCATCTCCGGAAAACGGATCTGGGACAAGACCTACGAGGGCGGTTGCGACCGGATGGCGATCTCGCCCGACGGCAAGACCCTCTACGTGCCGCAGCTGGAGGGCCCGAATTGGCACGTCGTGGACGCCACGAACGGAAATGTAGTCGCCACCATCGAGACCAAATCGGGCTCGCACAATACGATTTATGCCGACGATGGATCCAAGGTCTATCTTGCCGGCTTGAAATCGACGAGCCTGTCCGTCGTGGATCCCAAAGCGCACAAGGTGGTCAGTACCGTTGGTCCGTTCGACAACGTGATCCGCCCCTTCACGGTGAACGGTTCCAATACCCTCGTTTTTGTGAATATCAATGGCTTGCTCGGCTTCGAGGTCGGCGACATCAAGTCCGGCAAGATGCTCCACAAGGTGGAGGTGCAGGGTTACAAGCAGGGCGAAGTGAAGCGCCACGGATGCCCCGCGCACGGCGTCGCACTGACACCGGATGAGAAGGAACTCTGGCTTGCCGATTGCGCCAACAGCTCCATCCACATCTTCGACGCCACCGTGATGCCGCCCAAACAGGTCCAAAGCCTGAAGGCCCGCGACTGCGTCGGCTGGATGAGCTTCAGCATGGACGGCAAAGTGGCGTTTTCATCCACAGGCGAGGTGTTCGATTCCACATCGAAGAAGCTGCTAGCATCTCTAAAGGACGAGGAAGGCCACGACGTCCAAAGCGAGAAGATGCTGGATATTACGGTTTCGAATGGGAAAGTAGTCCGGGCGGGCAACCAGTTCGGCGTAGGCAAGAAGAAGTGAGGGTGTGGGCCGGATTGTTGTTGTTTCTGGTGCCACTGGTTCTATCCGCAAGCCCCAAGAGCGACGAAAAGTTCTTCGACACCAAGGTTGCCCCGATTCTGACCAAGCGATGCCTCCCCTGCCATGACACGGAACTGAACAACGGCGGAATCTCTTTTAGGGATCGCCGGACATTGATCGCGGGCGGGAAGCGGAGCCCCTCGGTGGTGCCGGGACACCCGGAGACCAGCGTCATGATCCAATCGCTGAAACACGAGGGGGAACTGCAGATGCCGCCGGGTCCGGCGTTGCCCGCGAAGGAGTCGGAACTGCTGACCGAGTGGGTTCGTCGCGGCGCGGTCTGGGGGACCAAGTTACCGATGCGGCGCAAGGGACCTTACTGATCGGTTGCGGCGGGTGCCTTGGCCCACTGTTCGGGTGGGAATATGCAGTTTACGACATGGCTCCCGCAGCCCAAAGGCCTCTAGAATAAAAACAGGTCCTATATGGAAAACGTCGCGGTCAACATGGCGAACAGCCTATCCAGTCCCGTCCGTGCGGCGATTGAAACCATGCTCGGGCGCGCCCTGCTGGATGACGAGCAGGTTAGCATCTTAGCACTTCGTCCGCATTCCGCCCCGACCGGCGAGCACCGGATTGTCGCCGCAAAGCGATTGAAAGCCGCCATGGATGCACTGGAAACCAAGGCCGCGTCAGCGGTCCCCTCGGATCTGGACGCCGCGTTTGACGAAGCCATGGCGGCCGTTCGCCCAGATCGCCGGTGAGAATCGTCCTCGACACCAATATTCTGGCTCGAGCCAACTTCCGAGCCTCCGGCTCGGCAAAAGCGCTGTTGGAATACATCATGGACTCGGAGGACCACACGCTCATCCTCTCGCCGTTCCTTCTGACCGAATTGGAACGGGTTCTCAACTATCCCCGGTTGCAGGCGCTTTGGCCTCTCACCGGTGAGGAGATCGCGGCCTACATCCAAGCACTGCAAGATTTCGGGGAAACCGTATTCCTAGCCGATGTGCGCCCAGTCGTAGCTGACGACGCCGATGACGACCCGGTATTGGCCACCGCCGTTTCGGGTCGAGCCGCCTGCCTGTGCACGGTGGATCGACATCTTCGCACGCTTGCCGTCCGGGCTTACGCCGACACCCACGGGATTGAGATTGTAAACGACGTTGAACTATTGCGCTGGCTGCGGACGGGTGCCAGACACGTACACTGAACGTCGATGCCGTCGGGCATACAAACCCTTGTATTCTGAATGCAGCCCAAACAATGAAGCGCATTCTGCTCGCCCAGTGTTTTCTCTTGCTGGCTCAGCGCCTCCCCGGTGCCGCCCCAAGCGCCGGCGCCTTCGATGCCGCCGTGCGCCCACTGCTGTCGGGCACCTGCTCCGGTTGCCACAATGCCTCGATGGCGTCTGGCAATCTCAACCTTGCGCCGTTTCTCACCGCCGCATCGCTTGCCGTCCCCGCCAACCGCGAGGCATGGGAAGCCATCCTGCGCAAGGTCAAGACCGGCGAGATGCCACCCAAGGGGATTCCGAAACCGGCAGCCACCACCGTCGCGGCATTCGTCGCCCACTTGGAAGCCGAATTCGACAAAGCTGACAAAAACGCCAAGCCCAATCCCGGACGCCTCACTGCCCACCGCCTCAACCGCGCCGAATACACGAACACCATCCGCGACCTGCTCGGAGTCTCCTTCCGCGCCGACGAGGAGTTCCCGCCGGACGATTCCGGCTACGGCTTCGACAACATCGGCGACGTCCTCACCGTTTCGCCTGCTCTGATGCAGAAATACCTGCAGGCCGCCGAGCAGATTGCGTCGCGGGCCGTCGGCGGTGACCCGCTACCGAAACCAGGACTCTTCAACAAGCGCGACCGCCTCCGCCGCACCGACATCAACCACATCCAACTCACGGACCGCCTCGATTTCGATGCCGACTACATTGTCCGGGCCAATCTGATCGGGCACAGGGGTGCGAAGGACGGCCCGGTTACGGTTGCCATCTTGGTGGACGGCAAGGTGGTGAAGACCGTCAGCGTTCCATCCCAGATTTCGGCGGTCAACCAACAGGGTGGGTCCACGCAGCGCTCCAGCCAGGAGATCAAGGTATTCCTCACCGGCGGCGAGCACGTTTTCGAAGCGCGGTTTGACAACGACGAGGGGCTGAAGGACATACCCAAGGCAGACCGCTTCAACAACGGCAAGAATATCTACCCCGATTCCATCGAGATCGCCGGGCCGTTCCCCTCCATCGAGCCCCATCCATCGCAGAAGAAGGTGCTGGTTTGCGACCCCGCTTCCGGTGCGGAATGCGTTTCGCGGATCCTGACGGGACTGGCGCGCAAGGGCTACCGGCGTCCGGCTACGAAGGAGGAAGCCGCCGCGCTGATTGCCGTGTTCAACCGGGCCAAGTCGTCGGGGTACACTCCGGCGCAGAGTCTGCAATTCGCCATCACGGCGATGCTGGTGTCGCCAAACTTCCTCTACAGGGTGGAGCGTGATCCGAAACCGGGTACGGTGGGGCGCATCACCGACTTGGAGCTGGCCTCCCGGTTGAGCTATTTCCTGTGGAGCTCCATGCCGGACGAGGAACTGCTGCGGCTGGCGGAATCCGCCAAGTTGCACCTGCCGGTCGTCCTCGATGCGCAAGTCAAAAGGCTGATCGCCGATTCCAGGTCGTCGGCGTTCGCGGACAATTTCGCCGGACAATGGCTCGAAATCCGCAGTCTCGACGCAGTGAAGCCCGATTTCAAGAAGTTTCCCGAGTGGAACGCGGATCTGAAGGACGCCATGCGCACGGAAACCCGCATGTTCTTTGAGGCGGCGGTCCGCGACAACCGGTCGGCGGCGGATTTCATCAACGGCAAGTACACCTTCCTGAATGAGGCACTGGCGAAACACTACGGCATTGAGGGAGTTTCCGGGCCGGAATTCCGCCGGGTGGATCTTACTGTTGAAAAAGCCGCTCAGAGGAGCGGCGTGTTGACGCACGGCTCGGTGATGACGGTGTCGAGCTACCCGTCGCGCACGTCGGTCGTGTTGCGCGGCAAGTACATGTTGGAGAATGTGCTCGGAGCCCCCCCGCCGCCGCCGCCGCCGGATGTTCCAAAACTGAACGAGGAGACGGTGGGAGTAGCCTTGTCTTTGCGCCAACAAATGGAAAAGCACCGGTCGGACGCGGTCTGCGCGTCATGCCATTCGCGTATGGACGTGCTGGGTTTCGGTTTGGAGAACTACGACGCGATCGGTCGCTGGCGGACCACGGACGGGAAATTTCCGGTGGATCCAAGCGGCTCGTTCCCGAACGGGAAATCGTTTTCATCCCCGGCGGAGATGAAACAGTTGCTGCTGGAGAACCTGCCGGAGTTCACCACCTGCTTCACAGAGAAACTTCTAACCTATGCCTTGGGCAGGGGCGTGGAGACTTACGACCGCCGTACGGTGAGGGATCTGGTCCGCCAAGCGGCCACAGACAACTACAAACTGCAAGGGCTGATTCTCGGAATTGTCCACAGCGCCCCGTTCCAAATGCGGCATGCCGATGCTGCAAAAGTAACCGATTCGAGCAAGAATGCGCCACTGAAGGAGACCGCAAGCAAATGATGATCACCCGCAAAGCCCTCTCGCGCCGCACCATCCTCCGAGGCGCGGGCGCGGCCATCGCGCTCCCCGTCTTGGACGCCATGGTTCCGGCGTTCGCGGCGAGCACCATGCCCGGCGGCAGGCCCGTTCGCGCGGCTTGGTTCTACGTCCCCAACGGCATCGACATGCGCCACTGGACTCCCGCCGAAGAGGGTTCGCTCGGCGCGCTGCCCGGAATCCTGGCCCCCCTGGACCCGGTCAAGAACGATGTTCTCGTACTTTCCAATCTCACCGCCAACTGGGGCCGTCCGTTGCAGGTTGGGGCGGGGGACCACGGTCGCGCGGCCGCCGCCTACATGAGCGGCATGGAGGTCTATCGCACCGCCGGGGCCGACCTCAAGCTGGGCGTCTCGGGCGACCAGGTGATCGCCAACGCCATCGGCAGCCAGACCCGCCTGCCCTCTCTCGAAATCGGCATGGAGGAAGCCCGGATGGCGGGCAATTGCGACAACGGCTACTCCTGCGCCTATGCCTACAACATGGCATGGAAGACGGAAACGCAGCCGCTGCCCCCGATCTCGAATCCTCGCAACTTGTTCGAACGCCTATTCGGTACCGATGTGGTGGAGCCTCCCGCCCAACACGCCAAGCGCCTCGCGATGCGGCGGAGCATCCTCGACGGTGTTTTGGAAGATACCAGCCGGTTGCAGCGTGCGGTCGGGCCCACCGACCGGCGGAAACTGGACGAATACCTGACGTCGGTCCGCGAAATCGAGCAGCAGGTCGCGCGTTCCGAAAAGGACGGCTTGGTCATCGACACGGGCATGGAAAAGCCCTACGGCGTCCCGCCCGAGTTCCCCGACTATTTCCGTTTGATGACCGACATCATGATGGTGGCGTTCAAGGCCGATCTGACCCGCGTCGCGACCGTGATGATCGGGCGCGAGGGTTCCACGCGCGCGTACCCCGAGATCGGCGTCCCCGACGGCCACCACCCGCTCACCCACCACATGGGCAACATGACCATGCTCGACAAGGTGCGCGAAATCAATTCGCTCCACCTGAAGCTGTTCGCCGAGTTCCTGGCCAAGATGAAGGCCACGAAGGAAGGCGATTCGAATCTGCTGGACCAGTCGATGATCGTCTACGGCAGCGGTCTTTCCGATGGCAACGTGCACACGCATGACCAGTTGCCCACGCTGCTGGCCGGTCGTGGCGACGGGTTTATCACGCCGGGCCGCCACATCATCTACCAGCGGGAAACGCCAGTCTGCAACCTGTTCGCGACGATGGCCGAGCGCATGGGCGTGCGGCCTGAGCATGTGGGCGATTCGACCGGTCGCTTGGCCGGTCTCTCCCTCAGCTAACGAGACGCCATGCAATTCCAGGGAAAACTGCCGATCGGCGTCGTCTACAACACGTCGATGGACCGCCCGGACGCCGCCCTCGCATTGGCGCTGCTGTTTGGGTTGGAGGGGAAGCGGGAGTCGCGCGTCGGTTCCGTATGCATATCCGGATCCGGCTTGGGCGCGGCCATTTTCTGCGACGCCGTTTCCACCTTCTACCACCCAGGTCCGATGCGCAACGCCAACCAGGCGCTGCCTGTCGGGTTGGCACTCGAAACCCCGATGCCGCCCGATTCGCCGATGGTCCGGGTCGTAGTCGACCGGGCCGATTTTCCTCGAAGTGTGAAGAAGGTCAGCGACACCTCGCTCGCCGAAGCCGTCCTGCGCAACGGCGTGATCTTCAACGCCGAGGCGTTGATGGTGCTGAGCGGCCCGGCCACGTATCTGGCCAAGTCATTGGACCTGCTCGACGTCCCGGCGCTCTACAAGAACCGCGTCAAGACCCTCGTCGTCGTCGATTCCGGCCAGTCCACCAAAGACATACCAGCCATGCGCCGCATTCTTGCCGAGTGGCCGACGCCAGTCGTCTACTGCGGTCGCGAAGTCGGCAGCGCCGTCCCCTACACCGTAGCCACGATCACGAGGGATTTCGCGTGGTCGCAGGCGCATCCTGTGGTCGAGGCGTGGAAAGCTTCCGGCGGCAAAGATGTCCCGTCGATGGACATGGCTGCGATCCTCTACGCCGTGCGCCGCGACAAGGACCTCTTCGCGCTCTCGGAACCCGGCCGGTTGACACTCGATGACTCCGGCCGCTTCCAATTCACGCTTGGGGGAGACGGCAAGGTCCGTTCACTTTCCGTTCCCGACGACAAGAAGGCCGCCATTCTCTCGGCCTACTCGGAACTAGCCGCGGCGAAACCGGCAGCGCCGCAACAGCGCCTCCGACCACCTGCTGCGGTCGCTGCTCCAGCGGGCCAAGAGAAGAAGCCGTAGTAATTTACCGTGTTGCGAATACCGGACATGCTGTGTGGTACAAAAGCAATTCATGCACCGGCGCACGTTCCTCTCCACCGCAATCACCTCCATCGGGCTCGCCCAGACCGCCTCGTCGCAGTCTCCGGCCAAATCCTCCGGCATCAAGCTCGGTTTCGACACCTACTCCGTCCGGGCCTTCAAATGGAAGGACATGCAACTTCTCGACTACGCTGCCAGCCTCAAGGCCGATACCGTCCAGATTTCCGATTCCGCTGACTACACGTCGCTCGACCCCGCCCATCTCGCAACCGTCAAGGCCCATGCCGACAAACTCGGCCTCGAAATCGACGCCGGCATCGGCTGCATCTGCCCCGTGTCCAAGAGCTGGAAGCCCGGCTCCAAGACCCCCGAGCAGGTAACTGTGGACGGCCTCAAAGTCGCCAAAGCCGTGGGAGCGCGCGCCATGCGATGCTTCATGGGCTCCATGGATGACCGTCGCTCCGACCGTCCAATCGAGTACTTCATGGACGCCACCATCAAGGTCTTCAAGGCCGTCCGCACGCAGGCACAGGACCTGAACGTGAAAATCGCACTCGAAAACCACGCAGGCGACATGCAGGCGCGCGAAGTCCGCACCATCATCGAGGAATGCGGCAAGGACTACGTTGCCTCCTGTCTCGACACCGGCAACCCGATGTGGGTGATGGAAGACCCGCAGGTCACCTTGGAAATTCTCGGGCCCTACGCGGTTTCCACCCATGTCCGCGACTCGGTGGTCTTCGAACACCCGCGCGGTGCCGCCGCACAATGGGTCGCGATGGGCGACGGCGTGATTGACTGGAAAGCCTTCATGGAGACCTTCCGGAAGCTCTGCCCGAATTCCCTGCTACAGCTGGAGATCATTACCGGCCGCCCGCCCCAGGTCCTCCCCTATTTCGAGAAGGATTGGTGGAAGTGGTTCCCGAAGATGCCCGCCAGCGAATTTGCCCGCTTTGCAGCACTGGCCAAGAAGGGGCATCCGTTCATGGGGTCAATGGTAATCGAAGACTCGCCCGGTAAGAAACCCGCCGAATACATCGAGGCACTCAAGGAACAGCAAAGGGTGGATTTGGAGCGCAGCATCGCCTTCGCGAAAAAGGAGATGGGAGCCGGGATTCGCGCCTGATTTTTACTCCCCGATCAGATGCAGCACCACCGCACGCCGTTGCGGTTCTCGCCGGTGCTCGAACACGTACACCGCCTGCCAAGTCCCCAGCGCGGGCACCCCACCGGACACGGGGATTGAGATCGAAGTCGAAGTCAAGGTGGATCTGATGTGCGAGGGCATGTCATCCGGGCCCTCCAGCGTATGCCTGAAATAGGCGGCACCCTCCGGCACCAGGCGCTCGAAGAATTCCGTCATGTCCCGCAGCACATCGGGATCTGTATTCTCCTGGATCGTCAGCGACGCCGAAGTGTGCTGAATGAACACCGTCAGCAGTCCGACTTGGATTCCCTGAGCTGCGACCCACCGCCGCAGCTCCCGTGTAATGTTGTAGAGACCCTTGCCGCCCGTTGCGACCGCGATCCAGCCCTGCGCTTGCCGCACCTCGAACGGCCTACTCGACCGTAACGGACTTTGCCAGATTCCTCGGCTGGTCCACATCGCACCCGCGCCGCACCGCGATGTGGTACGAAAGCAACTGCATGGGAACAATTTCGAGGATCGCGGACAGCAGATCAGGTGCCGCCGGGACTTCGATCACGTCGTCGGCCACCTTGCGCACCTCAGTGTCGCCTTCGGTCACAATCGCCACCACACGGCCTTCGCGCGCCTTCACTTCCTGGATGTTCGAAAGCGTCTTTTCATACAACAGGCAGCTTTCCGGGTTCGACTTGTCCTGTGTCGCGACCACCACCACCGGCAGCTTTTCATCGATCAGCGCGTTCGGCCCGTGCTTCATCTCGCCTGCGGGATAGCCCTCGGCGTGGATATACGAAATCTCCTTCAGCTTCAGCGCACCTTCCAGCGCGATCGGGAAGTGGACGCCGCGACCCAGATACAGGAAATCCGTGGCGCGGAACAGCTTGCGGGCCAGTTCTTCGAAGTGCGCGTCGTGGCCAAGGATCGTCTCGATCTTGCCCGGGATCATCACCAGCTCATGGACGAAGGCGCGCGACGCCTCTTCGCTCAACTGGCCGCGCATCTGGCCGAGATATGCCGCTAGGATCGCCAAAGCGGTCAACTGGCAAGTGAAAGCCTTGGTCGATGCCACGCCGATCTCCGGCCCCGCGTGGGTATAAATCGTTCCCGCTGCCTCTCGGGTAATCATCGATCCCACGACGTTGCAGATTGCGAGTGTCTTGGATCCCTTCGCCTTCGCCTCGCGCTGCGCCGCCAGGGTATCGGCTGTTTCGCCCGATTGTGAGATGACAACAGTGAGGCAGTCCTTGCCCAGGATCGGGTCGCGGTAGCGGAATTCACTGCCGTAGTCGACTTCCACCGGAATTCGGGCCAACTTCTCGATCATGAACTTGCCCGCCAGCGCCGAGTGCCAACTGGTGCCGCAGGCGATGATTTTGACTTCGCGGAACGACCGGAACTCTTCGGGCGTGATGTCCATCTCGTCTAGGAAGATCTTGCCGGACTCCTGCCCCACTCGTCCCAACGTGGTGTCGCGGACCGCGCGCGGCTGCTCAAAGATCTCCTTGAGCATGAAGTGCTTGTAGCCGCCCTTTTCCGCCATGATCGGGTCCCACAGAACGTGCTGGACCTGCCGGTTGACGTGGCCGCCGTTAAAATCGGTCAGTTGGACGCCGGTCGGGGTCAGGATCGCCATGTCGCCATCGGCGAGGAAGAACATGTCGCGGGTATGCGAAAGAATAGCCGGAACGTCGGAGGCGACAAAATACTCGCTCGTGCCCAATCCGATTACCACCGGAGGACCTTCGCGGGCGGCGACAATCTTGAACGGGTCCCGGCGGCAGAGCACGGCCAGCGCGAAAACGCCGCGCAAGTCCTTGACGGCGGTCCGGACGGCCTGTTCAAGATTGCCGTCGTAATACTTTTCGATCAAGTGCGCGATGACTTCAGTGTCGGTCTCGGTCTTGAACGTGTGGCCTTCGCTCTGCAGCAATTCCTTCAGAGGGAGGTAGTTCTCCACGATGCCGTTGTGCGCCACGACAATGTCGCCGGTGCAATCGCGGTGCGGGTGTGCGTTTTCCTCGGTCGGGCGGCCATGGGTTGCCCAGCGGGTGTGGCCGATGCCGTAGCCACCATCCACAGGGTCCATCTGGAGCGCGTCTTCCAAGTTGCGCAACTTGCCCTGGGCGCGGCGGATGCCGAGCGTTTCGTCATCGCGGTAAACTGCGATGCCAGCCGAATCGTAACCGCGGTACTCGAGCCTTTTTAGGCCTTCGAGGATGATGGGCACCGCACGCCGCGTACCCACGTAGCCGACAATTCCACACATGTCTCCATTGTAGCGGGACGGCTGCGCGACCTACTTTGTTTTATCCGTCAAAACCTCGCCGCCCTTCATTACCCAGCGAACTTTCGTGATTGCGACAGTGACATCAACCGTGGGATCCCCTTCCACTGCGACTATGTCCGCCAGATATCCCGGCTTCAGGGATCCCAAGGACTTCCCACGCCCCAACAGTTCTGCACCGTTCACCGTGGCGGTCTTCAGAGCCTGCTCGGGCGTCATCCCAGCTTTCACCAACCAGCCCAGTTCGCGTGTGTTTTCCCCGAACATCGTGTAGACCACGTCGGAGCCCATTGCGAACCGTACCCCGGCGCGGAATGCTTTCTTCGCCGATTCCAAATTCCGCTGGATGAAATCGTTCAGGTCCCCCACCACCGACGGCGGGTACTGCAGCATCTTGAAGTTATCGGCGTAGTAGCGGTTGTGGTCGATGGTGG
>CAITMP010000804.1 GCA_903893525.1 uncultured Acidobacteriia bacterium
AAGTAGGCAATCAAAAGCGGAACTGGTAGCTCAGTTTGGCGAACACTTGGCGTCCGGTGGTGGTGGAGGGGAAGCCGGTTCGGGTCACGTTGCCATTGAAGATGGACAGGTTCTCATGGGTATCGGTGTAGCCCAGATAGAATGCCGTGCCTGGGTGGATCAGATAGGTCATCAGGACGTCGCCTGTGACCCGCTTTTGACGTTCCAGGTTGATCAGGGCCGGGTTCCGCAGGACTCCGTTGTAATCCATGATCACCCGAAGCGAGAGTTCCTTTGAAACTGGTAGTTGGCTCGGGACCGCACCAAGTGGTTCAGGAAGATGGCCTCGGTTCGGGGGCTGTTGGTGTGGAGGCGTGTCATGTAGTAGATTTCGTCGAGTTTCAGCCTGGAAATGGGTCGCAGGGTGAGCGTGCCTTGGAACTCGTTGCCGCGGCCCAGAAACGGGGCATTGTTTCCAGCGGGTGAGGAAGTTGATACCCCGAAGCGCTCGAAGTTCTCACCCACAAAGGTCCCGATGAACGTCGACCGCGCGAACTCCATGTTCACGCCTGGTCGGACGCTCCAATCCTGCTGTACGTTGCGGTGGTCCAAATCCCCGCTCATCTACAGGTTTGGGGATATAGAAACCAACCTACGGTGTTCCCCCTTGGGGCGGAAATGGCGAGACACAAATTGCTGGGCCTGCCGGATGTTGGTCCGCTGGATGTAGCCGAGCTGGGCGTTGAAGCCCTCGGAACGGTCCGTATAGGTCAGGTCGTAGAACCACTTGCGGTTGCTCCCGTTGAGGTCGGCCGAGAAGGCATCGCCACCGGTGCGCGATCCGTCCGCATTGGTGGTTTGGCTGGAGATTGCTTGGCCCTTGAAAGTCCAATTGCCGTTGAGCTTGAGGCGGGTGTCGATGGCGGCGACTCGGTTTGAGGAGCCGTTGAATACGCGATCGCTTAAAAACATTCCCACGCTGGACTCTTTAGCGAACTCCCGTTGGACCCGGACGATGCCGATCTGGGCGCGCTTTCCAGAATCTGGTGAGAATGGATCGGCCTTAGCGCCCGGGGAACGGTCGTCGATGGCAAGAACACCCAGGCTCCACCGGCCCAATTTGCCCGTGAGACGAGCTCCAAATTCCGGATCGACGATGCGCCGGGAGAAGAAGAGGTTCTCCGGGGTGGAAAAGAAGGCCGCGTTCTCGAGGAAGAACGGCCGCTTCTCGGGGAACTGGACTTCGAAGCGCTGGTTGACGGTGACTTGGGGGTCGTCTGATTCGACTTGGCTGAAGTCTGGATTGATGGCAACGTCGAGCGTGAGTGAGTCATGGATGACCGCTTTCGCGTCGAAGCCAGCGCGAAAGTCTGTCTTGCCCTTGAAGGATGGATTGCCGTTGGAGGGGTTGTCCAGGAAGTGGGATTGTCCGAATGCCCCATAGGGGGTGAACCGGATGTTGCGGCCCGGTGAGATTTCGGTGAGGCCGGTCATGATTCCCAACTGTGGCGCGAAGCCGGCGACTTTTTGGGTGATGTAGGGCCAGAAGGAGGATTCGTTGTTCTCGGGAATGAAGCGACCGAGGCCGAGGCCCCAAGTTTGGACGTCGGCGGAATTGAAGCGAAGGCTCTTGAAGGGAATCGCCATGGTGACCACGAAGCCATCGGGGGTGAGGCGACCGTCGGAATACCAGAGGGTATCGAAGCTGAAGTCGTCGTTCTGGCCCTCGGTGGTGATGGCGTCTGCTTGAATGCCGAGGGGGTTGACGAAGAACTCGTAGGCGCGCTGGCGGTCCTGCCATGTATCGAGGAAAAGTCCGACGATGTCGTCGTTGAGGACGTCCTCGCGCTTGGAAAAGCGGGCGCGGGTACGACCGGAGGGGGATTGGCAGACGGGGATGCCGTCACCGGGATTGCGCTGGCGGAAGTCGTCGAACTGCTTCATGTCGGCTCGGGAATGGCCGTCAAGGAATTCTGTGATGAGGGGCTTGGTGGAAATACGTGGGATTTCGACTCGTTTGAGCTGGGTGGTGGCCGGAGGCGCTTGGGCGCGTGCCGCTACAGTGAGGCAGGCCAGATACAGGGATGTTGTTGCAAGCAAACGCATGTCTGAGGTTTGACGATCAGAAAGCAGATTTGTTGCCAAGGAAAGTGGTGGGGGATCGCTACGATGGGAGGGTGAATGTACTCATCGAACGGCAGGAAGAGTTGGAGAAGCACGAATTCATGATGGGGGTCCCGAGGGGGCGCTTGGCAGTGACGCTGGATGTGCTCACCGATGCGTTGGTGCTGGTGGGACAGCACGGGGTGTATTGCCAGAGTGCACGGCAGCCGGGGAAACCTGCGATGGATATCCAGATCATCACCAAACAGTTGGTGGATGCGAAGGATTTGATTTCGAGTGTGATGGCGGAGTTAAAGGCGGAGCGGGCTTCAAAAGATCCGCTGCTGCCCGGAAGGTGAGATGCGACGGACTCTTTGCTCGTTGGCCGGTGAAGTTTCCAACACCCAGAGGGCACCGTCCGGCGCTTGCAATCCTGCTGTCGGGCGCCATGGGGCGGGACAGGTGGCCAGAACCTTCACATTGCCCTTTCGGGTAAATGTCACAATCTCACCGGTGGCATAGACGGCGGCTTGGAAAGTGGAATCGATCCCTTGCCACACACCCATTACCGAGTAGCGTTCGGAATTGGAAGTAATCCGCACCCGAAGGTGGTCGGATGGGTTGGATTTGCCAATCAGGACGACAGTGCCGTGGTCGGCGATGACAGCTGTTCCATCAGGGGTTACCGAGAGCCAACCGGGTTCGGGAGAAGCCAATTCCGCCAAAATCTGTGGTGCGCCCTTGTCCTTTACGGACAACTGGCCCGTCCGTGAAAGCCAGTACATGGCATCGGTCGAATCCCTGTTGAAGGAGAAATCCTTGAAGTCGTCCAGCGATCCAGCTCGGGCGGGAATCACATCGACCAAATTGCCGCTTCGAGTTCGCTTCCAGACGCGGTGCGTCCATTGGGCACCTCCCGACTCGTGTTCGCCATAGAGATTGCCTTCGCGGTCAAGCCAAAGGTTGTGTGAATGCACGTTGGGGACAGCTACGGTACGGGTACCATCAGGAGCGATGTACCAGATCCGTGCAGTGTCGCTGAAGTAAAGGCCACCGGAAGAATCCATGACGATTCCTATGGCGGGGTGTGCCATGGCCGAAGTGGCAAGGCAAGAGATCAGCGGGACGATTAGCAGATTGCGCAAATCTGGCATAACGCCAGCCTACTACAGTTTTGAGGGTGTTGCAGACGCGGGACCGCCCCACCGAATGGAATCTTTGACGACCAAAGCTTTCCATTGAGTGGGGCGGCAACAAACCAAGCGACTAGAACTGGAAGCGGACTTGCAGTTCGATCTTCCGGTTGCCGGCAGCGCCGCCGCCACCGAATCCGGGGCCGCCGAAGCCACCACCACCACCGCCGCCGGGACCGCCCATGCCGCCGCCGCCCGCCGATGAGAGCGATTGGCCGAAGAACGGGGAGTTCAGGGTGCCGATCGGGGCGCTGTAGTTGACGTGGTTCAGAGCGTTGCGGGCCGAGATGGTCGCTGTGAGGTTGTACTTCTTGCCGGTGCTGCCACCGCCGAAGCCACCCATCATGCCGCCCATGCCGCCGCCGAAGCCGCCACCACCACCGCGTCCGCCGCCACCGCCACCCATTCCGGGAGGGCCACCGCCGCCGGGACCACGGTCGCCACCGCCCATACCGCCGCCCATTTGGGGGTTGGCGGCACTCTTGCGCTCACCCCAGCCCCAAGTGCGGCTGAGGCGGAGGTTGGTGCTGAACTGGCCGAAGCCAGTGCCGTAGTTGATCGGGATGATCTTCTCGCCAGCCAAGGGGGCCAGATTGAACGTGCCGTACTTGGTGGTTTTCACGTTCTTTGGGTTGTCGGCGGAGGTTGCGAAGGACGGACGGTCGTTGATGATGCCGTCGCCGTTGTAGTCCGTGCCCGTGGTGAGGTTGAACGGCGGAGCTGAGCTGATGGTAACGAACGGTGCTGCCGAGATCTTGAAGGGCAGACCAACCGTGCCGCCGATGAAGCCACGGTGGCGGACATCGTAGCCAGCGCGACCGTAGTCAAGCGAGGTGTTGTACTGGTTGCTCGGGAAGCCGTTGACATTGCTCTCCACTTTGCCCAGCGTGTAGTAGGCCTGCAACGACAGGTGGCTGTTGAGCCGGTTGTTGCCGTTGATGATGAGCTGGGTTTGGCGGTAGACACCCGTCGACTGGTAGTCGTAGAGGTCTCCCTGGCCGGTGAACGGGCGGATGCCGCCGGTGCGGGTGATCGGATCGTAGCTGCCGGGCAGGTAGGCGTTGATGTTCACGGTGCGGAAGTCATGGAAACCGCGGGTGTGGACGAAGTTGATCGAGAGGGAGGTGCGCGCTGGCAGCGAGCGGTCGACGCTGGCAGCGTACTGGATCATCGTCGGGGCCTTGAAGTTGGAGTCGATCTTGTAGATGGCCTGGTTTTGCAAGGCCAGCAGGGAGGTCGACGGGACATTCGGGTAGACCGCGAAGGCTGCGGCCGCGTTGGCCGGGTTCTGGGTCGAGTTGATGTTGTAGTTCAACTGCGAGGTGCCATTGTAGCGCTGGGTGTTGAGGACGCTATTGACTTGGAACCGGTCGTAGAAAATGCCGGTGCCGGTGCGGATCACGGTTTTGCCGGGCTTGCCGCCCTTCGAACCGGGGGCCCAGGCGATGGCGACGCGGGGCGCGATGTCGGAGTGGTCCGAAATATTGTTCTGGGTTTCGTAGCGGAGGCCAGCGCTGACCGTCAGGTTCGGGCGGACGCGCCAGTCGTCCTGTACGAAGAAGCCGAGGTCGAACTGGTTGGCGGACTGGAAGGGGATACCGCTGTTCAGAGTGAACTGGGTCGGACCGCAACCTTGGGCGATGATGGTGGCCATCGGAGTGCCCTTGGAAAGGAGCAACTGCGTCTGGCGGTAGACATCGAGCGAGGTCGGATTCGCGATGCCGGCGAGGCAGGCGGGCGTCGTGTTCAGTGTATTCGGTGTGGTGAAGGTGTAGGTGCCGTTGAAATTCGACGTCGATTGGCTGCCGAGCGTGTCGTAGCGGAAGCGCACGCCGAACTTGAGGGCGTGGGCACCTTGGGACATGGTCAGGTTGTTCTGAATTTCAATGCCCTTGTTGTCGTTGAAGTTGGTCAGCAGGGGGGATCCACCCGAGGTGAAGGAGCTGGCCACGTTGACGGTTGTGCCGGCAACTCCGGAACCCTTCTGCTCGGAATGGCTGTCGCGGAACTGGAACCGGGTCTCGTCCACGGCTTTGGTGCCGAGAATGGCGGTCTCCGTGATTTGGACGATATGGTTCTTGGAGTCGACGTTCTGGACTTGCGAGGCCAGATTGAAGCCGCCGACGCCGGAAACGTTGGTCGAATTGAAGAAGTTGTAGCGGACGACCAAGGTGTTGTTGGTGTTGATTGCGTAGTCGAGGCGCGGGCCGATCGAGGTCAGCTTCTGCGGAGTGTCGAATGTGCCGTTCTCGGTGATGGGGTTGAGGGAAGAATCCAGCCGCTGGGCGTTGATGAGGGCCTGCTCGGTAACATCGCGGTGCATGATGTCGAAGTTGAACGAGGTCTTCTTGTTGATGGGGCCGCCGATGTTGAAGGAACCGGTCTTCGAGCTGTAGGCCGGAGGCGCGGTGGTCAAGAACGGGTTCCGGGAATCGAAAACCTTGTCGCCGAAGTTGAAGAATCCGCTGCCGTGGTAGCTGTCGCTGCCGGGACGGGTGAAGATTTCAATGCGACCGAAACCTGGGCGGTCAAATTCGGAGGAAAACGGGTTCGAGTTGATCCGGATTTCGCGGATGGAGGCCTTGGGGGGGAGCTGGCCGCCGCTGAAGCCATCGACGAAGAACTGAGCTCCGTTGGGACCGGCTGCGGGACCGGCGAGTGCTTGGAGATCTGCCTGGAGATCGTCGGGATCGTCCGGGAGGGATTCGAGGTCCTCAGCATGCAGGACCAGCGCGCCGACGTTGGAGGAAGCATCGGTGCTGACTTGGCCGGCAGCTTGGTCGTTGACCTGCACTTCCTGTGCCTGGGCCGCGATCTGCAAGGCGATGTCGAGGGCGTTGCCTTGGCCGGGGGCTACTTCGAGCACCTGCTGGGTAAAGGTCACGAAACCCTTGGCGTCGGCGCGAACCGAGTACTTGCCGGGGGGGACTGTGATTTGGTAACGGCCTTGGCCGTCGGTTTTGGCTGTGCGGGAGGCGCTGGGGCCGAGGAACTGGACGGTGGCGCCAGGAACGATTGCAGCCGAGGGGTCAGTCACTTGGCCGCGGATAGTTGCTGTATTTTGAGCAAGGGCCATGGTCGCCGACAGCACGATCAACAGGGCGCTCAATGACGGGATTGTGAATTTGTTCTTCATGTCAATTCTTCGGAGCGGATGTCTGGTGAGACGTCCGCCTACTTCCATTGTTAGTTGGATGCGGGTAATTTGTCTGTAGATATGTGTAAGGATTGGAACCTTACAAATCCATACAGATCATTGGTTTACGGCTCCCCAGGGGGAGGGCTACTCCCATTCGATGGTGCCGGGGGGTTTGTGGGTCAGATCGAGGTATACCCCGGCGATTTCCGGGATAGCCATCAATCTGGAGGCCATGTCGCGGAGAAGATCCGAGGGCATGGGGACGGAATCGGCTGTCATGCCGTCCACCGAGCGGATGGGACGGAGGACGATGGAGTCGCGGGATTCACCAGCGCCAAGTGGAATCAGGACCACGGGGAACTGCCAGACTTCCTTTTCGAAGCCGGATTCGAGGCACATTTCGCGCACGATCGAGTCGGCGGCGCGGAGGAGTTCGAG
>CAITMP010000805.1 GCA_903893525.1 uncultured Acidobacteriia bacterium
CGTTTTCACCCATGCCTACTGCCAGCAGGCCGTCTGCAATCCGTCTCGCGCCAGCCTGATGACCGGACTCCGGCCCGACACCCTGCGCGTTTGGAACCTCCAAACCGATTTCCGCAAAACAAAGCCGGACGCGGTCACCGTAACCCAAGCTTTCATGGCCAACGGGTACCACGCCGCCACCATCGGCAAGATTTTCCACAACGTCCTGCCCGACCCAGCCTCCTGGAGCGAGCCCGAAATGCACCTCGACGGCTTCCCCTACGATCCCGACGCCGTTTACCGCAGCGACGACGACACCGTCTGGATCGAGCACCGCAAGGAACAGTTCATCGCCGCGGGGGAAGCCAAGCGGCACATCGACCAGTTGGGCCAGTGGTATCTGAAAAGTTCCGCCACCGAAAGCGCGGACGCACCCGACAATGCCTATTATGACGGCGCGCAGACCGACGCGGCGATTCTCAAGCTGAAACAACTTCGCGACCGCAACCAGCCCTTCTTTTTCGGCGTCGGCTACTACCGCCCGCATCTGCCCTTCAATGCTCCGAAGAAATACTGGGACCTTTACGACCGGGCAACCATCCCGCTATCCCCCAATCCGTTTCTACCGAAGAACGCCCCGCCAATGGCCGCCAACATAAACCGCGAACTGCGGGGCTATCGCGACTTCGCAGACGCCCCGACGCCGCACCAGGGTTCCGTGTCAGAGGCCGAGGCCCGGCGGCTCCGGCACGGCTATTTTGCGTCCGTGAGCTACATCGACGCGCAGGTCGGCCGGCTGCTGGACGAACTGGACCACCTGGGCTTTGCCGACAACACAATCGTTGTCCTTTGGGGGGACCACGGCTGGAAGCTGGGCGACCACAATGGTTGGGGCAAGATGACCAACTACGAGATCGATACACGCGTGCCTCTGATCATTCGGGCACCGGGTATGAAGGCTGGACAGACCTGCGGGCGGCTCGTCGAACTTGTCGACCTGTATCCGACCCTATGCGAGCTCGCGGGCATCGCGCGACGACCGGAACTGGAGGGCACCAGCATGGTTCCGCTGCTCCGCGACCCACACCGCAAATGGAAGCCGGCCGTCTTCAGCCAGTTCCTGCGCGACGGCATTTGGGTCGCCCCGGACGGCATCGTCTACATGGGCTACAGCATCCGCACGGAGCATTATCGCTATGTGGAGTGGTTCCGGTGGGAGGATCGGAAACTGGTGGCGACGGAACTGTACGATATTCAGCGCGATCCATTGGAGAACACGAGCCTGAAGGAGGCGCATGGGTTGCAAGCGAGTCTCGCCAAGCAGTTGCATGCAGGCTGGCGGGATGCGGACAAGGGGTTGCCACGATGAAATTCAATAGACGGGAGCTGATCGGCGGCGTTGCCGGAATTGCCGCCCAAGTCGCCGGCGCGCAGCCACCCCGCAACAATGGCCCGGTGGACTTGAACTGGATCGACGGGGCACCACCGGTGCTCGAAACGGGAGTCAGTTGGGGTGTCTCATGGCCGAGAGGCGAAACGCGCCCCTCGCAGGCGTTCTCGCTGGCCAACTCCGAAGGCAAACCGCTCCCACTCCAGCACTGGCCAATGGCGTACTGGCCGGACGGGTCCATGAAATGGACCGGTTTCACGACCGTCGCGGGCAGCGGCGCATCCGGATTGCGGATATCAAAGTCGGCCATGCCATCCGGAGCCGGGTTGACCGTAAGAATGGATGCCACCGGACTCACCGTGGACACCGGCCGGATGCGGTGCCGCATCCCGAAACAGGGCCCGTTCCTGATGGAATCCATCTCGGCGGAGGGCCGCGAGGTCGCCCGGCAAGCAAGGCTCGTCTGCACGCTCGAAGACCGCTCCACCCCGCGAACAGTGCGTTTTCAGGACTACACCAGTCGTCTTACCAGCGTCGTCGCCGAGCAAATGGGCCCGGTCCGGGCTGTGGTGAAGCTCGAAGGCGTCCACCGCGCCGACGGAGGCACCGGCAGCAACGCCCGTGAATGGCTCCCATTTGCCGTGCGCCTATACTTCCACACCGGGTGCGCCCAGATCCGCGTCGTCCACACCATCGTGTTCGACGGCGATGACCAAAAGGATTTCATCCGGTCGCTAGGCCTAGCGGTTTCGGTCCCAATGCGCGAGGAGGTTCACAACCGGCACGTACGATTCTCCGGCCAAGATGATGGAGTCTGGGAGGAACCGGTCCAACCCGCCACGGGTCGCCGACCGCTCACGGCACCGGGTCGTGGGAACCTGTTCAGCGAACAGCTGGAAGGCAAACGCCTGCCCAACCGCGCCGACTTCGATTCACGCGGGAAGAAACTCCTGGCGGACTGGGCCGTCTGGGACGAGTACAAACTCGTCCAGCCCACCCCGGACGCGTTTACGATCCACAAGCGCACCAATCCCCAAAGCTGCTGGCTCGATGCTGCGGCGGGCGCACGTTCCACCGGAATGGCTTTCGCGGGCGACGTCTCGGGAGGCCTCGGCGTATCCATAAAAGACTTCTGGCAGTCCTACCCGACTGGCTTCGAAATCGCCGGCGCTTCCGCCGCACAAGCCGAATTGCGGGCTTGGCTCTGGTCACCCGACGCGCCCGCCATGGACATGCGCCACTACGACACTCGCGCCCACGACCTCGATTCCAGCTACGAGGACGTACAGCCCGGTTTCAGCACCCCCCATGGCGTGGCCCGGACCAGCGAATTTATGTTGTGGCCCTCCGCCAACCTCCCCTCCCGCAGCGATTGGGCTGCCCAGGCGCAACTGTCCGCCCGCAGGCCGCAGCTCACCGCCACTCCCGCCCATCTGCATTCCACGAAAGTCTTCGGTGCCTGGAGCCTGCCCGACCGGACGGTGCCAGCCAAGAAGGCCATCGAGGACCAGTTGGACACGAGCTTCGACCTGTACCACAAGGAGGTGGACCAGCGCCGCTGGTACGGCTTCTGGAACTACGGCGACGTGATGCACCAACACGACGGCCCCCGGCACATGTGGCGCTACGACGTCGGCGGTTTTGCATGGGACAACACGGAACTGGGCACCGACATGTGGCTTTGGTACACGTTCCTGCGTACCGGCCGCGCGGACGCGTTCCGCATGGCGGAGGCAATGACACGGCATACCAGCGAGGTCGATGTCTACCACCTCGGCCGGTTCGCGGGTCTTGGTTCCCGACACAACGTGCGCCACTGGGGGTGCGGAGCCAAGGAACCGCGCATCAGCCAGGCTGCCTACAAGCGCTTCCACTATTACCTGACGACGGACGAGCGGACCGGCCATCTGATGCGCGAAGTGCTCGACGCAGACCGGAAAACCATCGAGATCGACCCCATGCGTCTGGCTTCCCCGCTCCGAGCCCCACTTCCCCACCCCGGACGGGTACGCGGCGGTCCTGACTGGCTGGCCTTCATCGGCAACTGGATGACGGAATGGGAACGCAGCGGCGACACCAGGTACCGGGACAGGATCGTGGCTGGCTTCGATTCCATCGCCAACATGAAGTACCGCTTCTTCACCGGGCCGGACAGCCTGATGGGCTACGACCCAGCCACTTCGAAACTGTTTCCGCTCAGCGACGACGGCTTCGGAGGCTATAACCTGACCACGATCATGGGCGGTGCCGAGGTGGTGTTCGAACTCAACGAACTGATCGACCATCCCGGCTGGAAGCAGGCTTGGCTGCAATATTGCCGACTGATCTCCGCCCGGCGGGACGTGATTCTCCGCGACATCGCGACCGGTACCGAAGGAGAAGATGCCAGATACGGGGGCGCGGGACGACTCTCGGGATATGTCTACGCAAAAACCGGAAATGCAGCCTACGCGCGGAAAGCGCTGCAGCAGTTGGCCGGTGCCGGCCCGGACCGGCCCCGGCTGGCGATCACAAAACTCAAGGGACCCGACGTTCTCAATCCGATCGAGGAAGCGACGGGTGTATCCACGAACAGCGTGGCGCAGGCCGCGCTCCACGCCATCGAATTGCTGGAACTCTGCGGTGACCAGATCGTGTAAGCGCAGCTAGGCAACCATCGCCGAGGCTGCCAGACCAAGTGCGGCCCAAGGAATCCACGATTCCAGGAGTGCCTCGATGGCCCCCCTCGGGTTTTCGGACGACGAATCCATCCAGAGCGAGAAGCCGGACAGCAGGACGGGCAGCAGCACCATAACCCCGGAAACACTCTCACCCATTCGGTCGAACCCACCGTAGTGGGACATCGAGGGCCCTTGGAACATGTACATCAGGCCCAGCCCCATGACAAGGAGGAAAACGCCACCCCCTGCCGCCATGACGCTCCCCGCCGCAAGGACCAGAAACCAACGCTCCAAGCGCTTCTGCATTGCAGCGGTGCCGAATTCGACCACTAGAAAGGCTGAATACGCGAGGCTGGCATGGAAGAAATGGGGGGCCACGCCGCGGACTGCACCGTACGCCAACAAGGGAGCGAACAGCACGACGATGCCCAGCGCGAGCCGTAGCCAAACAACCATCGCAAGAGCATATCACCCCAGCCCTCACCCGCCGGTTACCCTAAAGGCAGGCCCAGTCCGGCAAATTCGGACCGGGAGACTGAAAAGGAGCCATGAATGCGGATGACCGGAGGCATGAGTCGCGGCGAGGGACGAATGCATCGAAGTAGTCACATGCATCCTGCCATTGCGACCGGAAAACCCGGCAAAGACGTCAAGAAAGCCCCGCCATCGGAGCGGTTCAAGGCGCTTTGGCCGGATATCCGCGAGCTAGTGGCACCCCGGCGCAACCTGCTCCTGGCTGGTTTCGGCCTGATTCTGATCAGCCGCCTTTGCGGCCTGGTCCTGCCCCTCTCGACGCGCTACCTGATCGACGACGTCATCGCCAAACACAACGACGGGATGCTGCTGAAGATCGTGTTCGCGGTGATTGGCGCGACCGTGCTACAAGGCATCACCTCGTTCACCCTATCCCAGTTGCTCTCCATCGAGGGCCAGAAGGTGATCGCGCAACTCCGGCGCAAGGTCCAAGAGCACATCGGACGCCTCCCGATCACCTACTACGACGCCAACAAGACGGGCCAGCTGGTTTCCCGCATCATGGCCGACGTCGAAGGAATCCGCAACCTGCTCGGTACCGGCCTGATAGAGTTCTGCGGCGGCCTGTTCACTGCCGGGATCTCGCTGTTCATCCTGCTGCGGATCAGCCCGCTCATGACCCTGCTGGCGGGCGGAATCGTCGTTTGTTTCGGAGCCGTCATGAGCAAGGCGTTCTCCACTATCCGGCCAATCTTCCGTGAGCGCGGCAAGATCCAAGGCGAAGTCACCGGCCGACTGACAGAATCCCTCGGCGGCGTCCGCGTCATCAAGGGCTACCACGCCGAACAGCGCGAAGCGGCCAATTTCGCGGCAGGGGTACAGCGCATTTTCGAGAACGTGCGGAAGAGCCTCACCGCGATGTCCGCAATGTCGCTCTCCGCGACTGTCCTGATGGGCATTGTGGGTGCCTTGGTGATGTATTTGGGCACCAAACAGATCTTCGCGGGCACACTGACGCTTGGCGGCTACACCATGTTTGTAGCCTTTCTGGCACTCCTCGTCGCCCCTGTTATCGGCATCGTCAACATCGGCACCCAGCTGACGGAAGCCTTGGCCGGCATGGAGCGCACACGCGAGGTCTTGCGGGAACGGCCAGAGGATGAGGATCCCGAGCGCGTCCGCAATTGCGGCCCAATCGTCGGGGAAGTAGTCTTTGACAAGGTGGAATTCGCCTACGAAACCGGCAAGACGGTTCTCAAGGGTATCTCCTTTGACGCCAAGCCCGGGACCGTTACCGCGTTCGTCGGACCCTCCGGCTCCGGCAAGTCCACCACCATCGGCCTCATTTCCGCCTTCTACAAGCCGACGTCGGGGAAAGTCCGGGTGGACGGCCAAAACCTGAGCGAGCTCAAACTGGCCAGCTACCGCTCGCAGTTGGGCGTCGTGCTCCAGGAGACGTTCCTCTTCGATGGCACCATCCGTGACAACGTCATGTTCTCGCGCCCTGAGGCCACCGAGGAGCAATTCCTTGAGGCCTGCCGAATAGCCCGAGTGGACGAGTTCGCCGTGCGCCAGGAAAATGGCTACGACACGATTGTGGGCGAGCGCGGCGTCAAGCTGTCGGGCGGTCAGCGGCAACGGCTTTCTATTGCCCGCGCCATCTTGGCCGACCCCCGGATTCTGATCCTTGACGAGGCGACGTCCAGCCTCGATTCGGAATCCGAGGCCATGATCCAAGAGGGACTAGCTCACCTGATGCAGGGGAGGACCACATTCGTGATCGCCCACCGGCTATCGACCATCCGTCGGGCCAACCAGATTCTGGTGATTGAGGCCGGTGAAATCGCCGAGCACGGCACCCATCCCGAACTGTTCGCCCTACGTGGACGCTACTGGGAGATGTACACCCGGCAGCACGCTCTGGACGAAAACTTGTTCCTCGCGCCCGGCGAAGGGGACTCAATTCCGGAGGCAATACCGGTGGTACCGGCGCGCGTTTAGTATCC
>CAITMP010000806.1 GCA_903893525.1 uncultured Acidobacteriia bacterium
ACCGTCCACGCCCCCGAGGTCCCGCTCACTGTCAGTCCCGTCAGTTTTCGAGGATGGAGGACGTCGCTCACATCGAACCCCAGAAGGGTGGGACGCAGGGCTCCACCAAATCCCGCGACCGTTATCGTTTGTCCCGAAGCCTCGGCGGAAGAGGCTTCCAACGTGGGGAAAAAGGTGGAGGAAATGCTGTACCTGCGACGGTAGGAAAGCTGATAGGAGTCCAGATAGAATTGACTGACGACACCCCCGGACGGCAACAGTGCCTGGGCAGTCAGTGTGTTTTTCCCCTCCACCGGTGACGTGCTGTTATCCTTCAACAACGTCATCGGAACCGTAAACTGAACCTGGCGCGCACCGATTCCCGACCACCGGAGGCTTCCCGACGGAGCATAGCCATCGATGACCGTCCCGTTCAGGCTGACCGTGATGGTTTGGGAGGTTGCGGTCGCGCCATACAATTGGATGGTCAACGTGGCCGTGTCGGAAGTGCCGCGAACCAGATGGTCCAGGGCAAACGACGTGGTCCAGGTGTCATTGCCGCTGGCAGCGGTCAATTGTTTCCAGAACCAGAACGATTGGTCGGTATCCAATCCCTGGGGAGTTCCCGGGTTTTGCAAAACCGCCGACATCCCGTTGTCGACATCCGACTGGGCGGTCCATAGGGCCGTGTAAGCCGCAGAGGCAACGGCGGAGGGACTGCCCATGTCGAGCGTCGAGTACACGTTGGTGCCGGCTCTCAACCAATACGCATTGGTGGTTGTGTAATTGTTCCAGAGTTGCTGGGCGTAGAAATAAAGACCTGGTGTGGTTCCCCCGCTGGTAAACCCGTTCCCGGGAATATAGGTCACCTGATGGGCGGAATCGAAACCGCCGCTGAACAGGGCGACCGTGCCGTTGTTGATCCAGCCGGCCACGACCGAGGAATCCGATTGGCCCAGGACCGTGGCCAGACTGGTGGCACTGACGAAATGCATCCCCAACGCCGTGGTCAGGATCTTCACGCCTGCCGTGCTGGCGGGAAGCTGGACCGGGACCACGACGGCGGGAGTCAATCCGGGCGCACCTTCGAGAGACATTTTGCGGACGCCCAGCGGTTCGGGTGCCGTCGGATTGGAACCCGGAATCTCAGAACCGACTTCCAAATCCCGCCGGGCGATTTCCACACGAGCTCCCGTTCGCAATAGAGCGGTCAAACGGTAAGTCGAACGACCGGCAGTCAGACCGCCCACGTCCAGAACCTCGTATTTGCTCCCGGAACGCCGATCTCCCGAGACAATCAAACCGGAATTGACACGGACCCATCCTGTTCCTTCCGCCCGGTCGAGATCAAAGCCGATGACGCCCCATTCCATGCCCGTCCGCCAGAAGACCCTGGTTCCCTGCCCAGACTTTCGTGCCTCCCACGACCTCAATTGGATCATCCGGGACTCCGGCGGGAGGGTGAGCGAGGTCGGCGGATCATCCGCCGCACGGGCAGGAGCCTCGACGCCGTGAACGGGCATGATCCAGAGACTGCCCAGGCATCCGACCAGAGCGACGGTCGCCCGCGTCCGGCGATAGCCCAGTCCCACAACCGCGACGATCAATGCCGCCAGACTCCAGGGAGGGAGGAGCGGGACATCCGATTCCGGGACGGGAGGCGCCACGATCGTGAACAGAAACGGCGACGAGACGGCTGGAGAATAGTTGGCATCCGCTGCGAGGGACGCCACCGCGATGTAGCCACCCGCCGCCGAGGGGCGCAACGCGGAGGCGGCATAGACCGTCCCATTTGTCCCGGCATACTGGAATGTCACGGCTCCACTTGATCCCGTCGTCACAGCCGTTGTCGGTCCAACCCGCGACCCCGTGTAAGTGTATTGGGATGCCCCCGTCACCGTCGCTGTGGAGGCCGCCGGTGTTACCGACAACGTCCCGGGATGATAGGTGATGGCATAATTCGCAGGTGAAAAGTTGCCGCCGGTGGCGGAACTGGGGGTCAGGACATAATTGGCCACCACCGCGGAAGCGGACAATCCTCCACTGGCCGTCAGAAAGACCGTGCCGATACTCTCTCCGTTCACAAGACCGGCAGCGGAAAAAGCGGTCGATCCGGAGCCGAGCACGAGGGTCGTTCCATAGACCTTGCTTTGCGGAAGCGCGGTGATGGAGAGCGGCGCGGGTTGAATCTGGAAGTTCAGCGGGGAGGAGCTGGCGGCCGCATGCCCGGGATCGGCAGCAACCGACGCCATCACCGCATAATTGCCGGCGAATCGGGGTGCAGTGGCGGAAGGGCCATACACGGTCCCGTTCACACCCGAATAAGAAAGTTGCGGAGTCGACGTCGGTCCATACACCGTGATCGTCGACGGCCCCTGTGACAATCCGGTATAGGTGTAATTGGTGGCACCGCTGACGGCGATCACTGGAGCGGCGGTGTACTGGACCACCAGGAAGGCTGCCACTGCGTCATCGTGGACCAGACCGGCCACTGCGGATGGAATCGTGGTCACCAGCGGCGGATAGGCCGCGGTGAAATCTACATCATACCCAACGCTGCCGGTGCCTTGATAGGCCGCCAGAGTCGCCGCATCGCTTGCGACCGCGGACTGGATCCCGGAAATGACAGGCGAAATCGGAAGGACCGAACCGGCCCCCACCAGGTTCGTCCCGGTCAACTTCAGATTTAATCCCGCTGGAACAATCGCTCCACTCCCGTTCGCTGTGGCAAAAACGACGGCATTGCCAAGACTGTAGGAGACCAGGTTGCCTCCACCCTGGGTTCCATAAAAGGTGATGCCGGCAGAAAAGTTCGCCTGAAGATCCACTTCCACCTGCACGAGAACCGGGGTGTCCGGATGATCCGCCGGATTAAACCTGGGGAGTGCCAGTCCAAGAACGGCTTCGCCGGGAGCCAGACGGTTGGTGGCGGAGGAAGCTGAATAGACGGCCCCACAGGCGTGCATTGCCGTCAGGCCGGCCCACAGCAGCGTCATCATCCACCGGACGATGGAATGCCCGCCGCCGCAACGATGTGGCCGCCCGGCTCCGGGCCGCGACGTCCCCACCCAACCTGTGGTACTCCCATCCCCAAGACTCATCCCTCGACCCTCTCACAGCCTGGGGCGGCAATCAATTCCCCTCTGGCCCTGCTTGAATATGAGATATTCGCCTAAGGTTATTTTTTATCATGTGTAAGATGAACTACATGATTCGTTTCAAGCCTCAGGTAAATTCAATCTCTTTTTTAGGGAATCGACTAAGGTGAAACCGCATTCATGCTTGGAAAAAATGCTTAACCTTTGATTTTAAGGCACTTACAGGTTTATCGCACCTCCAGATCAGCTGAAAATCAATTGCAACACTAGTATCCTGATATCCAAGATACGCGCACGTCTAAGAGCACACGCTCCAAACCCCTACCTAACACTTCACGCATACCTTGAAAACATTCCGGCTATTATCTGATAGCAATCGTCTAATAACCACTCTGCTGAGATGGTTTCATCTTTTCGGGCTTGCCCCCGTCCTGCTCGCGGCACCCACCCTCACGGTGAGCAAGACGACCTCAGGTGGAATCACCAGCGTCAAGACGGGCACCGCCTTCAGCTACGTGATCAACTGGGCCAATCCGAGCACCACCGAGAACGCCCACGGGGTGGTTCTCAAGGATGTCCTGCCGTCACAACTTTCGTGGGCAGCCGGCGATGTTTCCTTCACCACCAGTTCCACGTATGTGACCGCCGCCAGCTACAATTCGGCCTCGGGAACCATGACCTGGACGTTCGTCGACCCGCTTCCCGCAGGAACTTCGGGGCAGTTCACGCTGACCGCGCGGTTTCCCAACGGAACGACACCCAATGGCACCGTGGCAGTCAACACGGCGACACTTTCGCAAACCGGGGGCAGCACGGCATCGAGCAGTCCGGTTTCCGTCACGGCGTTGGCGTCCGATCTTTTGACGGCATCCAAGTCACTCACGGATGGCAGCGCCGCAGGCGAATATCTGACCTACACCGTTTCCGCGAGCAACCCGAACAACACGGGCGGATTGAACATCAATAACGTGGTGCTGACCGATACCCTCCCCAGCGGCACGGTTTTCGTGAGCGCGACCGACACCGGCACTTACAACGCCTCGGCCAACACCGTGGTCTGGCCGTCGACCAGCCTGGCCCTGGGATCCAGCGTGAGCCACACGCTGACGGTTCTTTACCCGACACCGACGTTTGCTGTCAGCCAGAAGGTGACGAATAACCTGGCAGCGGTGGGACTCCCGGTGGGAGCCACAACACCGGTGACCCATACGGCATCCCAGGTGCAGACCCTGGGCAACCCGGTGAGTCTGTTGAGCGTGGGTAAATCGCTCAGCTCAGGTGGAGCGGTCAACCAGAACACCACCTACTCCGTGACCGCCGGAGACTCCAGCGGCTCCACCCCTCTGACGAATGTGGTGATGGTGGATATTCTGCCGACCGGGACCACCTTTGTCTCCGCCACCGATGGTGGAACCTACAGCGCCGGCAAAATCACCTGGCCCACCACCAACTTGGTCGCCGGTGGAAATCTCTCTCACTCGGTCACCGTGGTTTACCCGAGCCCGACGTTTGCCGTCGCCGGTTCCGTCACCAACAACGTGACGGTGACAGGGAAGCTTCCGGGCACCAGCACGACCCTGACCAATTCGGCATCGTTGAAAACCACCCTGGTCGACCCCGCCACATTCCTGACCGCTTCCAAAACTTCTTCCGGGAGCGGACTGGGTGATCCCGTCACCTACTCGGTGAAAGCCAGCAACTCGAGTTCCAGCGGCATCACCATCACCAATGTGATTTTGACCGATACGTTGCCCACCGGCACCGTGTTTGTCAGCGCCACCGGCAACGGAGTCTATAATGCCGCAGCCAACACTGTCACCTGGCCCGCTTTCAACCTGACTTCCGGCAGTTCGACCTCATTCACCCTGGTCGTCAAGTACCTGAACCCGCCCTACAGCGTCGGTTCATCCGTCACCAATAATTTGAAGGTGACTGGCGGTTTGCCCGGCAGCACTTCCGCGACCAATTCCGCACAAAAAGTCATCACCTTAACCAGCTCGTCGTCGGTGATAACGGCGAGCAAATCCCTGCTCGCTGGAGGTGCGGCGGGCAACAATTCCATTTACACCGTCACTGCCAGCAACCCCAGCGCCAGCGGCCTCGCGCTGACCAACGTGATCATCACGGATGCACTGCCGGTGGGTGCGGTCTTTGTGAGTGCCGACGGAAGTGGTGTCTACAATGCCACAACCCGCACGGTGACGTGGCCGGCAACTTCGCTGACCTCGGGCAGCAGTGTCAGCCAGCACGTCACGCTGGGTTATCCCACGCCAACCTTTGCCGCGGCTCAAAAGGTGACCAACATCGTCACCGTTACAGGAACACCTCCCGGTGGAAGTCCGGTCCCGAGCAGTGCCACCAACGTGATCACCCTCGCTGCGCCCACCGATGCCACTGGCTTCGTCAAAACCTCCAACAAAACGTCGGCGACGACCCAAGCTGGATCCAGCCCGACCACCATCACGTATTCCATCAAACCGTCCAACACCGGAAACACCGTTCTCACCAACTTCGTGGTCACGGACATCCTGCCCGCCGGGGTCGTGGTGACCGGCTGGCAAATCGATCCCATCAGCGATTCTGATGCGGCTCTGACCGCCGGGACCGTCCTGTTGGAATACTCGACCAGTGCAGCGGCACCCTTCACCTGGGTGACCGGTATCGCCACTACAAACGCCTTCACTCGCAAGACGTCGGGACTACCCACCGGCATCACCGCCCTTCGCTGGACCTTTAAAGCCCTTCCACCCGGCTTCACGTCGCCCTCCGGCACCGTGGGATCGAGCGGCGGCAGCGGCTTCCGGGCCACGCTGGCGGCAACGGTTGCCGACGCCGCGACGATTCAGAATTGTGCGTCGTATGTCTACACCACCACTTACGGCACACCGACCCAGAAGACGGGATCGAGCTGTGTCAGCCTCATCGCCAGCAACGGACAAACTGCCGCGCTGGTGGCGACCAAATACACGCCGAATCCATCTGCGGTGAATCCGGGAAGCACCGTCACCTACACGATTGGGACCAAGGCGGGTAACTCGTCAGCCTCCATCGCCAACCCTGTCCTGGCGGATCTTCTTCCCACCGGAATGACCTACGTGGATGGAAGCTGGGCAGTGGTTGCCGGTCCGACTCCCACGCTTTTCGAAGCCATCCCCAACTACAACGGAACCGGCCGGACCTTGTTGCGATGGAGCTACACGGCATCCGTCGGAACGACCGAGGCTCAATTGAAGTTCCAGGCCAAGGTTCCGGCGGCGGCGGCATCCGGGGCCACCTATTCCAACACCTCCTACCTCGTCAACTGGGACAATGGAACGGTCAGCGGCAACTCCACGACCGACGTGAATGACCTCAACGCCGACGGCAGCACGACCGACAACATCGCAGCCTCCAGCGCAGTGGTTGTGACCGTGAATCGGGCGGCCTCGCTCAACAGCCTGAAATATGTCATCGGACAGCTCGATGTGAACTACTCACGCTATCCCACCAATGGAAACAGCGTTCCAGGTGGTGTGGCCAACTACAAGCTGACGGTCCAAAACTCGGGCGACGTCAACCTCACCAACATTCTCATCATCGACATCCTTCCCTATGTGGGAGACACGGGTGTCGTCGACCAGTCGCCGCGAAACAGCGCCTGGCGTCCGTACCTCGCCGGCACCGTCAGCGCTCCGTCGGGGGTCACAGTTTACTACAGCACCCAGGCAAACCCCAGCCGTCCGGAAATGGGGGTCACCACGCCGAACGCGGCCAACTGGTCCACCGTGGTTCCCGCGGATATCACGACCGTCCAATCGCTGAAATTTGACTTCGGCAAGACCGTCCTCGGCCCCCTGGATCAGGTCGAACTCAACTGGCAGATGCGCGTCCCGCCGAACGCCCC
>CAITMP010000807.1 GCA_903893525.1 uncultured Acidobacteriia bacterium
CGACCCCCATCCGACGATGAACTTGGAGAGACGGGCATACTTCCACGCCTTGTCGTGGTTGAGGAAGGACTGTTCCGCGAAGTAGTAGGAGCTTCCGGTTCCGGGGTAGAGCTTCGCCATTTCGGCATAGCAAACAGCGGTCGCAAGGCAGAGCAGGAGGGCGATGACGATGCCCATCCACATTGCGGGACCTGTCGCACCGGTTGCCGACTGGACTTGGAACGTGAGCCAGAGGAAGGCACCCGGGGCGATCAGCGCCATCGCGTTCATTGTCAGGCCCGTGAGGCCCAGTGTCGGTTTCATCTCGGATGAGGCATTTTCGGCCATTGTAATTGATCCTTGTAAAGTGAAATTGGTCTATCGCGGCTAAACCGCAGGTGGCCTGGGCAGGGGCCAGTGGGCAAGACGTGCATGGTCCGGCTTTCCTCTATACTCTGTGAGTTGGGGGGTGGAAGGGAAATTGATTTTTCTTATTCCAGGGACAAAGGATTTGGATAGGGATGCGAAGATTTGGATGGTGCCAATAGAAAGAATCGATACCATGTTGCAGGTCCCGAAACGCCATCCAGACCCCAAATTGTGCTATTTTGGCCGTGTCGGCATTACAACTTTCCTCCCATGAAAATCGCTGGATTCCTGCTTCTGCCCGCAGGATGGTTCCTAGTTTTGTCCGCCTTGGTGTTATTGGGCGCGGCTCCCGCGCGGGCCGCGTTCATAGTGGCCGGACTTTCGGTTGAGCTTCTTGGACTGGGCTTGGCGGTTCGCGCCCACTTGGTGCCACCGCCTCCACCACATTCGGGTTTTCGACACTCCCACCACGAGAGCGACCGGTTTTGAACGATTCCCAAATTCTCCTCTGTTGCGTCTTTCTGCTTGTCGCTCCACTGAGCTGGGCTGGTTTGACACTGATCAATACCGGGTTGGGGCGTTCGCGGAATGCGGCCCACTCGATGCTCGGGTCGATGGTCGCCATCGGATGCGCCCTGATCGCCTATTTTGTTGTCGGTAGGTGCTTGCAGGGTTCGGCGGGAGAGCCTTCGAGAATTCTGCTGGCCGGTGGCAAGCGTTGGGACTGGATGGGAGCCGTCGCGCCGTTCTTCGCTGGCCTGCCCCCGGCTGACGCAGGGCCTTGGCTGTCAGTTTGGATGGGCTGTGTCAGCGCGGCCTTGGCAGCCCTGATTCCCCTTGGAAGCGGGATGGAGAGATGGAGGCTGAATGCTATCGGGGCATCATCCGGATTTTTGGCTGCGGTCACATTCCCGGTGATGGCGCATTGGGCTTGGGCGGGCGGGTGGCTGACGACGCTGGGAACCACTTTCGGGCTGGGTGTCGGCTTCGTCGACGCGGGTGGCTCGGGGGTGATCCAGGCTACCGGTGGATTGACGGCCCTTGCGATGGTCTGGATTTTAGGTCCGAGACGCGGCAAGTACGGCCATGACGGGATGCCGATGGCGATTCCGGGACACAATGTGGTTTACACGCTGTCAGGCTGCGTCTTGGCTCTGGCGGGTTGGATCGCCCTCAACGGGGCGGGCGCGGTCCTTTTCGCTCGAGCCGATGTGGCGCGGATTCCGTTGGTTGCGGTCAACACGATTCTCGGAGCCGGAGGTGCTGGATTGGCGGCCGCGGTTCTGACCCGCGTTCGCTTTGGCAGACCGGACGCCTCGCTGACAGCCAACGGCTGGGTCGGAGGCCTGGTAGCAACCAGCGCGGGTTGCGTGAACCTGCCACCGGCGGCCGCACTGCTGACGGGATTGGTAGCGGGCCTCCTAGTGACATTCTCGGTGGAAGTTCTGGAGTTGCGGCTGGACGTGGATGATCCAGGCGGATCGATTTCGGTCCACGCCATTGGTGGAATCTGGGGCCTACTGGCAGTGGGTTTACTAGGTCGCTTTTCCACCGGAGACGCGGCGGGGCAGACCCTGGCCCAACTGGTGGGAATCGCGACATTGATCGGATTTGCCTTGCCGGTGGCTTGGGCCCTGAACCTGCTGCTCAACAAGATCGCGCCGCAGAGGGTTCCCCGCGATGGGGAACGTCAAGGCATGGATCTGTATGAGCTCGGAGCCGGTGCGTACCCGGATTTTGTCACGCATAGCGAAGATTTCGGGCAGCGCTAACTCGCGTGGGGTTGGATGTGGCGGAAGTTTCCGGGCAACGGCGGAGCGGACCGACCGCAGCAGCGCTTGTACTTCTCGCCGGACTTGCATGGGCAAGGGAGTTTCGGGCGATGGCCGGCAGGGCTTGGACCGGCAGGGCTTTGACCGGCATTGGGATTACATTTGAGGCCGTTGGCACCGAGGCCGGCATTTCCGCGAGTTCCGCCCGCAGCTCTTTCAAGGCCTTCATGGCACGCCGGAGGGCGATGAACGCGCGGTCCCTGTCCCGGTCATTTGTGGCCCGGAATTTCGGGTCGCTGCCGGGTTCCA
The DNA here is from genome assembly GCA_903893525.1 of uncultured Acidobacteriia bacterium. Taxonomy (GTDB): domain Bacteria; phylum Acidobacteriota; class Terriglobia; order Bryobacterales; family Bryobacteraceae; genus BOG-234. The sequence goes on from CAITMP010000807.1 coordinate 2,430, forward strand.
GTTGCGCTTCGCGAATCTCGCATTCCTCGATTCGCGCGTAGCACCGGTTGATTTCACGGACGAAGAGATCTTCGAAGTGCTTGGGGGTCAATTCTTGCATGTGCGTCTCCTGACGCCCCCAATATTACGCAGCCCACACGGCCATTCCGAACCATCTTTTCCGCAGGCTATTGAAAACACAACGACAATAGGTCAAAATTTTCCGTGACTGCCCGCCGGACCACCCCTCAGTTCAGCTTCTTGAGCCAGATATTCCGTACCGAGACCTTGCAGACTTGCTCCAACTCGATGCCGATCAGCCCGGATTGGTTGTTCGAGGAGTCCGGATCGTCGTCCACCATCACGGCCATCAGTTGGCCGTTCAGGATCTGGATGAACGTTCCGCCACGGGCGATGACCGTGTATTCGTTCCAATCGTCCATCCTGACGAGCTTGCCGAGCGATTCGCGGTCGCCGATCGTGCCCATTTGCCGCTTTTCGCGCATACCCGCACCTTCGACCACCATGCCACGCCAAGACAAGATCCGCATGGGTGTGTTTTCCGAATAGAACTGGCCGGTCCAGTCGCGGGAAACGGGCCAAAAATCCGCCTGCGGACCCGTCATCATCCAATTCAGGTTCACGGGTCCATTGTTGGCGGCAACGTTGTCGGCAATCGGAGCCAGCCATGGGATGCCGGTCTTGCTGCGGTATTGGATGCCCGTGCCGCCGGGGCCCTCCACCTTGATTTCGAGCTTCAGCGTGAAATCCTTGGCCTCCGTGCCTCGGTATACGAGGTAGGTATTGCCGCTGGGACTCTGCGCCGTGGATTCGCCCACGATGGCACCGTTCTCCACCCGCCAGAACTTCGGGTTGCCGTCCCAATTTTTCAGACTGACACCGTCGAACAGCGAAGAGTACCCCTCATGTTCCCCAAAGTTCAGTGGTTGGGGCTGGGTGAATGTCACGCGGTCGAGCGACGCGCCCATGGCGAGGAAGGCCGCGACTTGGTCCGGGCGAAGCTTGTTCGGCGAGGCCTGGATCTTGGTGAACGCCGTCGCCCTAGCCTTGGCCAAGGCCATTTCAGCGGTTTTCAAGGCTGCAGCTTTGCCTGGCAGGTCACCCGTCGACCCGAGAGCAGTTCGTGCGGACGTAGCGGTCTTGATCAATGGCAAAGTTGCGTAGGTCATTTGCATCAAGGCTTGGACCTGGGCTTCCTTGATTCCGGGAATTGTGCCGCCGGACTGGTAGCTCGGCGCACCGTTGTTGGCACCCCGTCCACCGCCACCACGCCCGCCGTTCTGCTGGGGCGGCAGTGCAGCGCGAGCCTCGGCGAGAGCAACTTCGGCTCCGACCAGCGCATCCACTTTAACGGCAACGCCTGAATAGTCGGTCGGCAGCGCGAAGGTTGCCGAATTGAGGGCGGTTCGCGCGTCGGCTATCGCACGGGTCTGGGAGGCCAGCTGCCCCGGAGCCTGCGCGCGCAAAAACGAAGCCACCAACAAACTCGCTACTACGATTTTCATAGTTGGAATGCCGTCCGAATCTTGCCGAGGAAGTCGATGATTTTGGGGCCCGGATCCCCTGCCCCCAGAGCTTCGAAAGGCACGTAGCCGCGGTATCCCGAGCGGTCGATGATCGCCTTGATTTTGGTGAGGTCGGTCGGCTCAACCTTGTTGTTGCGGCCCACTTCCTGCTTGATCTGCCAGGAAACGGCATAGGGAACCATTTTCTCGATCTCGGCGTAGGGATCGCCTTGGCGGAGGCTGCCGATGTCGAGGATCGCGCCGAACCAGTCGGAGCCGACGGCATCGATCATGCGAATGGTCTCATCCGCTGTCTTCAGAAAGTCGTTGTGCTGCTGGACCGCAACAACAACGCCATGTTCCTTGCCGAAGGTGGCACACTCGCGGAAATCGTCCGCCATCCACTTGCAGGCATCCTCGAAGGTATGGCCGACGGGACGGGTGACGCCGGAAAACACACGGATGACGGGTGCGCCCAGCTTGCTGGCAACGACGATCCAGTTCTTGACCATCTGGACGTCCGCTTTGCGCGCGGTGGGATCGGCAACAGCGAAATCGTTGCGAACGCCGGTGCCGCTGATGCCGACTCCGTTGACGAAGGCCGTTCGTTTCAGACCATAGATGTAGTCGTCCGACGGGACATTGGGATAGCCGGGGAAGTAGTAGCCGGTGGGATCCAGTGCGTCGACCCCGTGTTGCGCGCAAAAGCGCACGGCGTCGGCAAGGGTCATGGTTCCAGCCTTCAACTGTTTGTCGAAGGAATAGGCGTTGAGGCCGAGCTTCAGCTTCACGCCTGTTTCGCGCATAACCTTTGCTTGGACGGGGAGGGCTGCTTGGACTGGGAGGGCGGATGCGGCTGCGAGCGAGGCCGTGCCGGTGAGGAAGTTTCGTCGATCCATACTGCGTCTAGGCATACGAAGTTGCAGTATATATCCCCGAGATCACAGGACTTGGTAGAAGGCCAGTTCCACGAG
>CAITMP010000808.1 GCA_903893525.1 uncultured Acidobacteriia bacterium
GCTCCGGTCGCGGAGGAGTCGAACTCCACCACTGCCTCCGCTGCGGCAAGGTCCACCTTGGCCGAGGAGACCCCGGGAAGGCCCGCCAGCTTCTTTTGGACACTCCGGACGCAGCCGCCACACGTCATACCAGTAATATTGAGTTCCAATTTCTCCATTGACGTTCCTCCTAAAAAGACCAAGCCCTGAGCCGGAGCCGCAGGAAAACCATTACAGACACCGGGTGTTGTCCATAAACCTTATGCACGTCGGATGCCATGCTGTACGAGGTGAAATTCGCACCAACCGCAGCCCCCAATCCCGGCAGTCGGGCGACGTCACGGGTATATCCGAGAGTGTACGCCCCGATTGTGCCACGCAGCGCCTGGGTGCCGGTGGAGAGTTCATCCTTGTCATCCACCTCAATCCTTCCGGTCAAATAGTTGGATTTCCGAAAGCGCGCAACGGATTCGACGGTGTAGCCGTTCAGGTTGTCGCCACCGGCTGTCTTGTGGACGCGGCCCCAGATCAGGCTTGTGGCGATTTCGCCATTCTGAAAGGGCCGGATATTGGTGATGGATGCCCCGATGCGGGTCTGGTCGCCCGGCTCCAGTTGTTCGGGGTGTGCGAGGCGGGCTGCCGAAACTTGTGCCGCCCAGCGCGAATTTGGGGTGACGGTGAGGCGTCCGGAATAGGAGTCAATCGGGCCGTGGTCGATATTCCAGCGGTTTTCGTTGGGTTCCCCGCCGTGGAAGCCGCTGGCTTCGACGCCGAAAATGCCGTGGGAGATTCCGGCGGTCAGCACCTCGTTGGAAATGTGGGTGGAGTCCTGCAGGTGGTGGCCGAGGGTGGCTTGCGGCAATTCGGCAGCCGAGGCCCGGTGCGGAAATGCAACCGGGCCGAACGCGGGATCGCCCACCGGAGCCGCGTAGAGCCAGAAGCGATTGCTCTTGCCGAAGGCCTGCGAGTATTGGACTGCGAATTCCATAACGAAATCGTGCGGGTGCTGGCCATCGACGATCGGAATGCCGTGGGCTGTTTCGCCGGTCTGAAAGAGCAGGGGGTACCGCTGGTTGGTGATGGTGGCGGGTTCGAGGCTCAGCATGGTCCGCACCGAGAGGGTGCCGCGGCCGAGTTTTGTGGAAGCGTCGGCCATCATCCAGTTGACGGATGCCAGTTTGTCGTGGCCCCTTGGACCCGTCTGTTGGATCGCTGCCAGGAAGAGCACGCCGTGAAGGCCGAACGTCCATCTCCCCGATTTCAGGTGCAGCATGTCCATAGGGGTGGCAGCGGGGTTGAAGCTGGTGCCGGATGCGGTCATGGGGGCTTTATCGCCTGCCATGGCGGCCATGTCATGGTGCATGTGCTGCATGCCCTCCATCCGGCTCATGTAATGTTGGGCGCACAGGGGCGCGGCGAATATTAGAAACGCAAGGAAACGCACGAATTTTTCTCCAAGGAAATACACTTCGACTTACTGGGGTTGGACGCGAAGGGGCTTGGAGATCAAATACGGAGCGTGAGTTTGCGTTTGGGCGGGGGAGGGTCGAACAGCCTGGGTGCTGGTGTCTGCGTCGATGCAGCCGGGAGCAAGCTGGCTTCCAGAACCGGTCCGGGCAGCGCCGCAGCTATCGGTACCTGGGGGATGGCCGGTGTCTTGGTTGCGACAATCGCGGAATCGCAGGGCTTGTTGTTGGCTTGGGTTTGTTTGTGCTTGCAGCAGGAATGCGCATCCACTGGCTGGGCGCACACGAGCGGACAAATGCAGAGCAGCGCCATGAAGACGCCCAGCAAAAGCTTGGCCGTTTGTCTGGTTGCTGCTTGGCGCATCCCTAATCCGACGGTAACACAACGTCGGCCAGGGCTGACAATGGTAGAAACCCTATTCATGGCATCCACCAAGCAGGAAGCTCCAGAAACCATCCGCCCGGCCCTTGTTCGACTCATGGCTTTTGCCGTGTGCGTGCTGGTTGCCAACGGCTACTATGCCCAACCGGTGCTGTCCGATATTGCCCGGACTTTCGACCTCACGGTGGTGGGGGCTGGCCGTTTCGCGACATTGATCCAGATCGGGATCTCGATTGGCCTGTTTGTCTTCGTGCCGCTGGGGGATATTTTGGAACGCCGCCAGCTCAGCATCCGACTGATCCTGGCGTCCGCGGTGGCGATGGCAATCATGGCGACGGCGCAAACTTCGATCATATTTGGAATTGGGTGCTTCCTCTTGGGCACCAGTGTTTCCGCCGTTCATGTGCTGATTCCCTTCGCGGCTTCCCTGGCTTCGCCGGAAACGCGGGGTGCCGTTGTCGGGAAGGTTTTCAGCGGTCTTCTCATGGGAATCCTGCTGGCGCGGACCTTTTCAGGGGTTGTGGCGTCGTTTTTCGGGTGGCGGTCGGTGTTCGGCATTGCTTGTGTCCTGATGGTGGGCCTTTCGGTTCTGATCCGGTTCCAGCTTCCGCAGAGCACGCCGACGGCCTCAGTTGGGTGGGTGGAACTGATCCGTTCGATTCCCCAATTGTGGCGGGAACTACCGGCTTGGCGCGAGGCATGCTGGACCGGAATGCTGGTATTTGCGACGTTCGCGGCATTCTGGACCACGCTGGTCTTCTTCCTGGAGTCCCCCGGCTATGGATACGGCAGCCGGGAAGCGGGCTTGTTCGGCTTGGTGGGAGTAGCCGGTGCGCTGTGTGCGCCGTTGGTGGGGAAACTTGCCGACCGGAGCGGGGCGCGACGCAGCGTCTTCGTGGGCTTGGTGGTGAACCTGCTGGCCTGGGTGGTGATGGGGCTCGCAGGCAAGGTCCTTGCCGGTCTGATCGTCGGCGTTGTCCTGATGGACCTGGCTGTGCAGACGGTGCAGGTTTCGAATCAGGCTCGGATCTATGCGCTGCGTCCCGATGCCAGAAGCCGGATCAACATGGTCTACATGACCCTCTATTTTGTCGGGGCGTCGGTCGGCTCCTTCGTCGGGACGGCCTGCTGGCACCAATTCGGATGGGCGGGCGTCTGCCTATTTTCCGGGATTATGACGGTGGCAGCGATGGCTGTGCACGCGGGTTTTGCCCGGCGTTAGCTGTCGATTCCCATTTGCGTGAGGCGGTAGCGCAGTGCGTTCCGCGTCAATCCCAGCAGGCGGGCGGCGTGGCTTTTGTTGCCGTCCGCCTTCTTCAGGGCGTTTTTGATCAATTCCTGCTCAAAGGTGTCGAGACTCATGCCCTCGGGCAGTGCCAACTCCCCTTGGACGTGCCTGGGGCGGAGATTCATGTCGAGGCGGATGTCGCCCGCGTCCAAACGGTCTCCCAGCGCCATCACGATGCTGCGTTCAATCACGTTTTCCAGTTCGCGGACATTGCCCGGCCAGTGGTAGGTGAGCAGTTTGTCGACCGCGGCCTGGGTGATGCCGTGCACACGCCCGCCCATTTCGGGGGACAGCTTCTCCACGAAATGCTCGGCGAGGAAGGCGATATCCTCGGGTCGTTGGCGGAGCGGCGGGATCTCGATGGGCACCACATTGAGGCGGTAGTAGAGATCCTCGCGGAAGGTGCCGTCTTCGAGCGCCGCGCGCAGGTCCTTGTTGGTGGCCGCGATCACGCGGACATCGATGTGCAGGGTTTTATTGCTGCCGAGGCGTTCGATTTCACGCTCCTGGAGCACACGGAGAAGCTTTACTTGTATGGAAGCCGGGACGTCGCCGATTTCGTCCAGCATGACGGTGCCGCCGTCGGCCTGTTCGAATTTGCCGGGTTTGGAGATGTTGGCGCCGGTGAAAGCACCCCGCTCATAGCCGAAAAGCTCGCTCTCCATCAGGTTTTCCGGCAGCGCGGTGCAGTTGATTTTGACGAAGGGCTTGTCCTTGCGGGGGGAGTGGAAGTGGACGGCGCGGGCGATCAGGTCCTTGCCAACGCCGCTCTCGCCGGCCAACAGGACGGTCGCGCGCGATGGTGCAACACGCAGGATGGTCCCGAAAATTTGCTGCATCGCATGGCTGTGGCCCACGATGTTGTCCCAACGGTAGCGGCGACCGAGCTCCTCCTTGAGGCGGCGGTTTTCATCCCGCAGGCCGCGGACTTCCAGCGCTTTGTTTACGACCGTTGTCAGGTGGTCGAGGGAGAACGGTTTCAACAGGAAGTCGGCCGCCCCGGCCTTCATGGCGTCCACCGCGTTTTCGATGGTGCCGAAGGCGGTCATCATGATCACGGGTATGCCGGGATCGCTGCGGCGGATGAGCTGCAGCATTTCGAGGCCGGTCATGCCGGGAAGCTTGAAATCGGTGAGGATCAGGTCGGCGCGGTCGATCAGCGGGAGGGCGGCTTCGGCGGTGGCGGCCTTTACGGGCTCGTACCCGGCGTCGATCAGCTGCAACTCGATGATACGGCGGAGCTTGTCCTCGTCCTCGACGATCAGGATGCGCTTTTTCATTTAGGCTTTCTTAGGGTAACGCTGCGGGGACGGGGAGCGGCAGGAGGACCCGGAATGTGCTTCCCTTGCCCACTTCGCTTTCAACCGCGATTTTACCGCCGTGTCCATCCACAATTTTGGCGACGATGGCGAGGCCGAGTCCGACGCCGGTCTGTTTGGTGGTCACGAAGGGGTTGAAAATGGAGTCGAGCTTGTCGGCGGGGATGCCGCAGCCGTGGTCCACGATGGCAATTTCGGCCTGGTCGCCCACCAGTCGGGTCGACACGGTGATGGGTGCGCCGTCGGCCGAGGCTTGCTGGGCGTTGCTGAGGAGATTCAGCAGGACCTGTTCCATAAGCGCGGGATCGATTTCAAGCGCGGGAACCTCCGGGGAGAAGTTGCGGATGATTTCGAGTCGGGCGTGTTTGGCGGCGCGGTCGATGGCGCGGGTGATGTCCGTGGTTTCGCGGCGCGGCTCCAGCGGGCGGGCGAAATCGAGGAAGCGGGTGACGAGGGAGTTGGTGCGGTCCACCTCCTCGCTGATGATTTGGGCGAGTTCGCGGGCGACCTCGTTGTCCTTGGCGGTTGCGCGGGTCAACAGTTCGGCGGAGCCACGGATGGAACCCAGGGGGTTGCGCAATTCGTGGGCGAGTCCGGCGGATAGCTGTCCCAGGGCTGCGAGGCGCTCCGACCGGCGGACGGCGGCCTCGGCATCGCGGAGGTGTCGGTTGGCGTCGGCCAGTTGTTCGGCGGCGGCCTTGTGGCGGGCGGATTCGAGCCGGATGGCTTCGCCCAGGTAGTTGACGAGCACGGCGGCGACGGCCAGCAGGATGCCGCGAACCGCCAGCACGTGCATCTGCTCGGTTTCGATGAACCACTGGTTCCAATCGATGAACAGCAGGTAGCAGAGGTAGGTGCCGATGGCGAGTACGGAGCTAACGACTGTCCCGATGACGCCCAGATATGTGGCGGCGGAGACAATCGGGACCAGAAGCAGCAGGTAGTAGAGGGTGTTTACGCCGTCTGTGATCCAGAAAAGACAAAACAAAGCCACCAGTTGCAGGGACGTGATGGCGATTCGGCCTTGGAGGGTGGAAAGTGCCTCAGTCTTGCGGTCGGCCAGGAGCAGGGCGGCGAGGATTGCGATGATGACCTGTTCCTGGAGGTCGTGGGCGAGCCAGATCAGCGCTCCGAACAGCAGGGCGAGGATGCCGTCCTGGATGCGGAGTTTCTGGACCTGGATCACGCTATCAGAACCTTGCCCGGATTCAGAATGCCGTTGGGATCCAGAGCACGCTTCATTGTGCGCATCAGCTCGAGTTCCGCCGGAGTGCGGCACAACGCCAGATACGCCCGCTTTTCCATCCCAATGCCATGCTCCGCCGATACGGACCCTTTCCGAATACCAATGCCGGCGTAGACGATTTCCTCGACACGCGCGCGTGACTGGTGGTCACCACTTCCTACGTGCACGTTCAGGTGCAGGTTGCCGTCGCCCATGTGGCCAAAGACGAAACAGACGTGGTTGGGCCATTCGGCGGCGAGTTTGGCCCGGACTTCCGCCACATAGGATTCCATGGTGGGAATCGGCATGCTGACGTCGAAGCCGAACCAGGGGCGGTATTGGTGGAACTGGTCGACGTCGTCGCGGATGGCCCAGATGGCCTTTCGCTCGGCAGCGGTGAGGGCTACGACGCAGTCTTCGATCAGTCCGGCGTCGGAGACTTGTTCGAGCGCCGCCTCGAAGCGGGCTTGGTCGGCGGTCTGGTCGGAGCCGAGGGCGTCAACAATGGCGTAGTAGGGATAGGAGTGGGGCAGGGGAGGGGATTGGCGGGCGGGCGGGGTGGTGACGAGGCGGTAGAACTCGTTCCACATGACTTCGAACGCGGAGAGCGTGCCCCCGAGCGCGCCTCCGAGTTCCCGCAAAGCTTTCGGCAGGGCTGAGAATTCCTTCACGGCGATGACGGCGGTGCATTGGCTGCGGGGCATGGGCTGCAGGCGGAGAATAGCCCGGGTGACGATTCCGAGCGTACCTTCAGACCCGATGAAGAGCTGTTTCAGGTCGTAGCCGGAATTGTTCTTCACGATGGGGTACATGGAGGAGATGACCGTGCCGTCGGCCAGGACAGCCTCCAGTCCGAGAATCAGGTTTCGCGTCATGCCGTAGCGGATGACACGGTTGCCGCCGGCATTGGTGGAAATGAGTCCGCCGATTGTGGCCGAGCCGCGGGCTCCCAGATCGAGGGCGAAGAGCAGTCCGGCCGCCTCGGCCTTTTGTTGGATGGTCTGGAGGGCGACGCCTGCCTCCACCGCGACAGTCAGGGCGGCTTCGTCGATTTCCTCCATTCCGTTCATGCGTTCGAGCGAAAGTGCGATTTCGGCTTGGGTGGTGCGCGTGCCTTCCACCAGTCCGGTCATGCCGCCGTGGGCGACGACGGGTTGTCCGGCCTGGTGGCAGAGGCGCAGGACCTGCGAGACTTCACCCGTGGTGCGGGGGCGGATGATTGCGGCGGCCTCCATGGGTTCGCGGGAAATCCAGCCGGTGCTGCGCGCGGAGACGTCCTCCCCGGTTAGCAGGCCCTCGGGCCCGACGATCTGTGCGATTTCCTGGAGGAGGGTCTGTAGCGGCATCTCGACATGTCCAGCATAAACGACTGGTAACGGGATACTGGAAGGGTGTCCGGTACTCCATCTAAGCTATACGCGCAAGTCACGCCGCCGGAAGCGGCTGGACGGGTGGTTCCTCTTGCCTCTGGCGCCGCGTTCGGCGGCTCTTCCGCTTTAATCGAACTCCGAAATGTGACCGTCATGCGCGGTGACAATGTCGGCATCCAAGATCTGACGCTTTCCATCGGGGCGGGCGAGCACGTGGCCATCCTTGGGCCGAACGGATGCGGCAAATCGACGCTGATCAAGACGATCACGCGCGAATGCTATCCGCTGCTGGCGGAGGAATCGTCCGTGTCGATCCTGGGAAAGTCGGTCTGGAACGTGGCGGATTTGCGGAGCATGATGGGGATCGTCTCCAACGATTTGATGACCCAGTGCACACGCGAGATCACAGGGTTTGAGATCGTGCTTTCGGGATTCTTCCCCAGCATCGGCATCTGGCCCAACAATGAAGTTCAGGAGTGGATGTACGAGCGGGCGTACGCGGTGCTGGAGCTGCTTGAGGCTGCGCATTTGGCGGAAAAGCCTGTGGACGAAATGTCTTCGGGCGAGGCAAGGCGGATGCTGATCGGGCGGGCGCTGGTGCATGAGCCGAAGGCGCTGTTGCTGGACGAGCCATCCACGAGCCTGGACCTTTTCGCCCAGCATGAGCTGCGGGAGTTGGTGGGGAAGCTGGCCCGGTCGGGAATTGGGATTGTACTGGTGACGCACCATTTGTCGGACCTGATTCCGGAGATCGAGCGCGTGATTCTCATGCGCAAGGGGCGGATTTTGGCGGATGGTCCGAAGGATGAGATGCTGACGGAGTCGCGGTTGGGGGAGCTGTTCGGAATTCCCGTGGAACTGGCGAAACGCGACGGTTATTATCACTGCTGGTAAGAAATATGGCCCACGCTAGAAAACCACACACACGCTGGCCGGCGATTCTGGCCGCGTTGGCAATTTCGACGTTGTACTATGCGCTTCCGGAGCATCTCACGCTGGGTCCGGGATGGTGGCTGTTCGCGATCACCGCGGGCTTGCTGATTCCGACGACCGTGACGCACCGGATGGGCCGGGCGGACTGGAACGAAATACTCGGGTACACGCTGCTGGGCGTGATCACGGTCGGGTTGGTGTCGTCGTTGGCACTGCTGGTGATGCGGTTGCCGATGCACAAGGATTCGCCTGTGGAGTTGCTGAAGGCTGCGGCGGCGCTTTGGGCGAGCAATGTGCTGCTGTTCGCGTCCTGGTATTGGCGGCTGGATGGGGGCGGTCCGAACGAGCGGGACCGGCAGGCGGCGCATGTGGACGGGGCCTTCCTGTTTCCGCAGATGGTGATGGACGACGAGTTGAAACGGAAGATGGGCGAGGACCATTGGAGCCCGGGTTTTGTGGACTATCTGTTTCTGGCGTTCAATACGAGCACGGCATTTTCGCCCACGGACGTGCCGGTTTTGACCCGGTGGGCGAAGGTGCTGATGATGTTGCAATCGGTAATTTCGCTGACGGCGATTGCGTTGCTGGCGGCTCGGGCAGTGAATATTTTGTAGGTGGGTTTAGGCCGGGCCGCAGTCTGGATCCAGCAGCGAGAGAATTTCCTCGATTTGATCGCGCAGAACCGGACAGCGCCGGGAGGCTGCCCGCCAGACCACTTCCCATTCAATTCCAAAATATGCGTGGACGAGAATGTTTCTGAAGGCAATGATTTGAGGCCATGGTACCTCGGGGTGGGCGAGTCTGGTGTCTTCCCCAATGCGACCAGCGGCCTCGCCAATTATAGCCAGCTTCTGGATCACTGCGCTGCGCATCATTTCGGATTTGGCGAATTCGTCGGGATCTGCTCCGGAGATGAAAGCCGCGATGTGGTCCGCAGCTTCGATGATGTCTGCCAGGTAGAGCCGCTCATGCCGCATAGAGGAGCCGGGCTTCGCTCAGGACGGAGTCCCGAATGGAGGCTTTCAATCCCTTCTTGGATACCAAGTCCACACTCCTCCCGGCAAGGCGGGTGAGCTCCAGCATCAATCCGGCATAGTCTATTAAGTCGATCTCGGAATCCGGCGCAAACTCGACCAGTATGTCAAGATCACTGTCCGGACGCATTTGGTTGCGGGCGGTTGAGCCGAAGCAGGACAATTCCCGGACGCCATATTTTTGACACAGGGTTGCCAGCAGGGCAGGATCCATGTGCGAGTCGCCAATTTGAAAATCCATGTTCATGGGCCTACGTTTCCAGTATGCCTGAATGTTCCGCGTGCCCCAGATGGCGCTACCATGGGAGACATCCTTACTTTCCGTTTCAGGAGATGTTCCGTGAGCATGAAGCCGTTTTTGTGGACCGCCGCATTGGCGTTGGCGCTTGCGCCGGAATCGATGGAGGCGCAGACGCGGTTGCTACGGCATCCGAGTTGGCATGACAACAAGGTGGCGTTCAGCTACTTTGGCGACATATGGGTGGCGAACGGGGATGGGTCGAGCCCCCGCCGCATCACCGACAACCGGGCGCGCGACATCTATCCGCGCTTTTCGCCGGACGGCAAGTGGATCGCATTTTCCTCGGACCGCGACGGCAACAACGATGTGTATGTCGTCCCGGCAGAGGGCGGCAAGCCGAAACAGTTGACCTTCCACACTGCCGCCGATACCGTGCTGGGCTGGACGCCGGATTCCAAAAATATCCTGTTTTCGTCGGCGCGGGGCAACGGCGCATTTCCGAACGTGGCCACACTGTGGCAGATTTCGGTGGAGGGCGGCATGGAATCGCCGCTGGCTGTCGACTGGGGTTCCGGTGGCAGCTACGCGTCGGACGGAACCAAACTGGCGTTCACACGGCATCCGGCGGTCTGGTCGCGACAACACTACCGGGGTTCCTACAATGCGGACCTCTGGGTGATGGATGTCTCTCTTCCCGGCAGCAGCCCCAAAAAGTTCACCAAACTGGACGATTCCGACTACAAGGGCAACCACCTTTGGCCGATGTATGGTCAGAAGGGCGAGATCTATTTCGTAGCCGACCGGCTGCCGGTGGAAAAAGGCTTGAAGTACGCCGGGCCTGAAGTGATGAAGTCGGTCAACAACATTTGGAAGATTTCGGACAAGGGCGGGGTGCCGGTCCAAGTGACGCACCACACCTCCGGCAACCTCTATTTCCCGACGATTTCGGCGGATGGACGCACCATCGTGTACGAGGAGAACTTCGGGATCTGGAAGCTGGATACTGCTACGGGGAAGTCGACCGAGATCCGGGTGGATGTCCGTTCCGACGCCAAGGACAACGATACGAGACTCCGCACATTCCGCAACGAGGCTGAGGAATTCGACCTCTCGCCTTCGAACAAGCGGGCGGTGGTGTCGGTCCATGGGGAGCTGTTCACGGTGGCGACGGCCAAGGGCGATGTTCAGCGGGTCACGGAGACGTTCTGGCGCGAAAAGGACCCGACGTGGTCGCCCGACGGAAAGCTGATTGCGTTTGTGTCGGACCGGACGGGGCGGCAGGAGATTTGGGTGTCGGGCGAGCTGGGCAAGGACCCGGTGAAGGTTTCCGACGCCGATTGCGACAAGTCGTCGTTGGTGTGGGCGGCGGATTCGAAGTCGTTGCTGTGGACGGGGTCCGACCACAAGCTGCGGCGGGTGGAGATTCCTTCCGGGAAGACGGATATCGTGGCGTCGAGCGACGTGGGGCAGGTCACCGGTCCACAATTTTCGCCCGATGGCAAATGGATTAGCTATGCCAAGCAGGATGCACTGACGCGTGCGCACGTGTTCCTGAAGAATCTGGACACCGGTGCCGAAACGCAGATCAACAGTGAGGAGTTCACGATTTCAAACGGCGCGAAGTGGACGCCGGACGGCAAGAAGTTGCTGCTGTTGGGCGGCACGGGGACGAATTCGATGGCGGCGCTGGGCCGAACGACGTTCCAAGCATACGCTGTTTCCCTGGTGCCGGTGGAGAAGGGTCCGGACGAGGGTGTGGATACGGAATTAGAGGCCGTTCAAGCGGATGCGGCACCGGCGCGGAGGGCTGGAGCGGGCGGCGGCAAGGTGGAAGTCAAGATCGAGTGGGCAGGTTTGACGCAGAGGATCAAGCTGATTGCGAGCGTGCCCGGGTCCGTCAATGCGATTCTGCCCGCACCGGATAGCCGGACGTATGCGATGACCGCGTTTGGCGACGGCGCGGGCGGTCCCGCGATCTACACGGTGAACGAGGATGGCACCAGGTTGAACCGCTTGTCGACTACTCCTGCGCCGGACGCGACGGGGGCTCCGCAGGGTCGGGGTGGTGGCGGATTCGGCGGTGCGTCGGAGCCGAAGTGGGCGAAGGATTCGCGGTCGTTGTACTACCTGCAGGGCCGGTCGCTATACAGCATTCCGGTTTCGGTTGGTGGCGGCGATGCAACGGCGGCGGCACCGGCTGGCGGTGGTGGCAGGGGTGGTCGCGGGGGCGGGCTGGCGGTCGCGGCGGCTGCGACTGCTCCGGCGGCGGGGGGCGCGGCTCCCAAGCGGGTCGATTACACGCTCCACATGGAGGTCAATACCGAGGACGAGCGCCGCCAAGTGTTTGAGGAAGCTTGGCGGACGATGAAATACCGGTTCTACGACGCAAAGATGCACGGCGTGAACTGGAATTTGGCGAAGGACAAGTACGAATCGCTGATGCCGCATGTGTCGGGTCTGGATGATCTGCACGACGTGGTGATGGAGATGATCGGGGAGTTGAATGCCTCCCACACGGGAATTTCGGGCGGGTCCGAGGGCGATGCTCCGCGCGAGGCAGTCGTGACCCGGTTCCCCGGGTTCGACTTGGAGCCCGATGCTTCGGGGTTCTACAAGGTGTCTTCGGTTTACCGGAAAGGTCCGGCCGACCACGAGTATCTGAAGCTGGCGAAGGGCAACTTCATCACGGCCGTGAACGGCAAGGAGCTGCGGACTACTGACAATTACTGGCGGATGTTCAACCTGCTGCCGGGGAGCAAGTTCGAATTCATGGTCAACTCGAAACCGTCCGCGGATGGGGCATGGAAGGTCGGGATCGACCCGGTTTCCTCGACCGCCCAGGCGGACTTGGAGTACGAGCGGTGGGTGGCGAACCGGAAGGCATCGGTGTCGGCCCTTTCTGGCGGCAAGATCGGGTACCTGCATATCCGGGCGATGGATGCGCCTTCGTTGGCAAGGTTTCAGCGGGAATTGACGGAGAATCTGGACAAGAAGGCGCTGGTGATCGACCAACGGTTCAACGGGGGTGGCGGGATCGACCAGGAACTACTGGCGATTTTGGTGCAGCGGAAACCGTACGAGTCGTACCAGGGACGGGATTCGGTGGTGCTGAACAGGCCGACGGCGGCGTTCTTCGGGCCAATGGCGGTGCTGCAAAACGAACGGTCGGCCAGCGACGCCGAGATGTTCCCGGAAGGATTCCGGGCACTTGGCTTGGGGAAGGTGATCGGCGTGAATACGATGGGGGCGGTGATCGGGACGGGGGCGTTCACGCTGCTGGACGGGTCTGCACTGAGGACGCCGGGTTTTGGTGTGTTCGGGGCGCGTGGGCAGAATCTGGAGAACTACGGGGTTCCGCCGGACGTGGAGATCGACAACACGCCGACGGACTTCCTAGCGGGGCATGACCGGCAGGTGGAGAAGGCGGTGGAGGTTCTGTCGGCCCAAATCAAGTAGGTTTGGCTGGTTCCTTGCCTGGCAGGGCGGCTGGGTTTTCGTGGACTCGTTCACGGAACCGGCCGCTCATGCCGGAGCCGAGGGCGACTGCCGATTCCCCGAACTTGTCGCGAAGTTTGTCCGTGGCTTCCAGCGCCTTCCGCCAGCGCTCGTTGCGACCGCCGTCAAGGAGGTCGAGCTGACCCACTTCTTGGGTGAAGCCCGAGGCGTGGACTCCGATCAGGCGAATCGTCCGACCGCGCTGCCAGTTGGCGTGGAGCAGTCGGCGCGAGTGTTCGACGATGTCCATGTCGAGCTGGGTTGGGGCGGGCAGCGTGTGGGCGCGGGTGATGGTGGAGAAGTCCGTGTACCTTAGTTTCAGCTGGACTGTGCGGGCGTAGAGGTGGTGCTCGCGGAGACGGCGACACACTTTTTCGGCGAGATGGGTGAGGGTGGCTTCGAGCCGCTCCGGGTCCGCAGTGTCCTCGTTGAAGGTGTGCTCGTGGCTGATGGACTTGGGGTCTGAGCGTTCCGCAATTTCAGCGTCAAACCAGCCGCCTGCGTCGCGTCCTTCGGCCTTTCCGGCCAGGGCCAAACCCCATTTGCCGAATTTCGATTCCAGGAACGACTCTTCGAGCGCGGCCAAGTCGCCGATCCGGCGGATTCCCATCGAGTGCAGGTTGCTTTCCATGACCTTGCCGACGCCGGGGATCCGGTGCACTTCCATCGGGGCCAGGTAGCGCGCTTCGACGCCTGGTTGGACCCAGAGGACGCCGTTGCGCTTGGCCTGGTCGGAGGCGATCTTGGCGACAAGCCGGGAGGTGGCGATGCCGATGGAACAGTTGAGGCCGGTAGCGCGCTTGACCTCCTCGTGCAGCTTGTGGGCGGCCAGCATCGGGGGGCCAAGGAGGCGGGCGGTGCCGGTCATGTCGAGGTAGGCTTCGTCAATCGACGCCATTTCCACCTTGGGAGAGAATTGGCCGAGGACTTCGAAGACGCGGCCCGAGTATTCACGGTAGCGTTCGGGGTGGCCGGGGACGAAGATGGCTTGCGGGCAGCGTTGGTAGGCGGTCCGGAGGGGCATGGCCGAGTGGATGCCGAATTTGCGGGCCTCGTAGGAGGCTGCGGAAACGACTCCGCGCTCGTGGGATTCGCCGCCAACGACTACGGGTTTGCCCTTGAGCGAGGGGTCGAAAATTTCCTCCACCGACACGAAGAAGGCGTCCATGTCGAGGTGGAAGACGGTTCGGGATGGGGTGGACGGGGCGGCCATCGCGTGTAGATGTTAGAAGGCTAACACGTTGACCGCCTGTGAAGTCTCAGGAATGCTAGGCGGTGGCTAGTATGAATGTCCGGGCGTAGCCGGCGTCGCCCTTCATGCCGACGTCGCGGGCGTCGAAAAGGCTGACGTCGTGGAAACCGGCCTCGCGGAGGGCATCGTCGACGTCGCCGAGATCGTGGCAGGTCTGGCGGAGGGTGAAATCTGTGCGGGTCCAGCTTGGCGGTCCCCCGTCAAAGGAGGTCGCGTTGCAGGTGGCGATGCGGGAATCACCGTCGTATTCCATGCGCAGGACGCAGACGCGGTCGTCGGCAACCACGGCATCGGTGGTGTTCCAGTAGAGGTCGAAGGCTTCCTCGCCGTTGAGATCGAAGAGGAACGGTGCCTTGGGTCGGAGGTGTTTGCGGATTTGGGTGAATGCCTGGGTCAGTCCGGCCAGATCGGGGACATGGTTGAGGCTTTCAAAGACCGAATATGCGGCGTGGAACTTGCGGCCGAGGTCGAAATCGCGGGCGTCGGCGTGGTGGAGTTCGCAGCCGGGGGCGTTTTCGGCGGCGTAGCGGAGCATCTCGGATGAGGCGTCGAAGCCGGTGACGGCGAAACCCATTTTGTGGACGGCGTTCGTCACTTGGCCGGTGCCGCAGCAGACATCCAGGACAGACTGCCCGGATTTGATACGCGAGAGCAGAAGGCGCTCCAGAATCGGGAGCGCCTCCTTGCGGTAATCGGCTCCCCAGTGCCGGTTGTAGATGGCGGCAAAGGGGTCGTATTCGTTGTTCATTAGGCGTGGTGCAGCGTGGGGCCGGTGAAGGCGGTTTCGGTGGAGCCGGAGACTGCGTCGGCCTCGGCATTTTTGCCGACGAGGCGGAGGGCTGCAGCAGCAACGTTGCCGACGGTGAATCCGAAGTTCGTCATGATGACGTCTCCGGGGGCGGAAGCTCCGTAATGGTCGATGCCGATTTTGGTGCCTTCGAAGCCTGCGAAACGGTCCCATCCGAACGTGGAAGCCGATTCAACCGTGACGCGGGCACGGATGGAGCTTGGGAGCACGCTCTCGCGGTAGGCGGCGTCCTGGGCCTCGAACAGGTTCATGCTGGGCATGTTCACCACCCGGGCGTTCACGCCGAGGCTTGCCAGTTTCTCCTGCGCCTTCACGGTGAGGGCGACTTCGGAGCCGGTGGCGATCAGGAGGACGTCGGGCGTTCCGGCGCAGTCCGAAAGGATGTAGGCACCCTTGGAGACATCGGGATTCACAGCCTTCGAAAGATCGAGGTGCGGCATGTTCTGGCGGCTGAGGATGAGGGCAGTCGGGCCGTTGTGCTGCACGGCGAAGGCCCACGCGGCTGAGGTTTCGGTGGCGTCGCCCGGACGGATGACGTTCAGCTTCGGGATGGAGCGGAGGGCGGCGAGATGCTCAATGGGTTCATGGGTGGGGCCGTCCTCGCCGACGCCGATGCTGTCATGCGTGAAGACATACACAACCTTGAGGCCCATCAGCGCGCCGAGGCGAACGGCCGGCTTCATATAGTCGGAGAAGACGAAGAAGGTTGCCGAGAATGGGATGATGCCGCCGTGGGCAGCCATGCCATTGACGGCTGCTCCCATGGCGTGCTCGCGGACACCGAAGGCGAGATTGCGTCCGATGTAGCCCCACGGTCCGCCGACAGCACCTTGGGCGGGCGTTTCGGGTTGGGGGAGCGGCTGGAAGTCGCCCATTCCCTTGAGTGCGGTGTTGGTGGAAGGGTTGAGGTCGGCGGAACCGCCCAGAATGTTCGGGATGCGGCGGGCCAAGGCGTTGAGTGCCTCGCCACCGGCGACGCGGGTCGCGATCGGTTTGTCGGAGGGCTTCCACTTGGGAAGTTCTGCGTCCCAGCCTTCGGGGAGTCCGCCATCGGAGATCATTTCGAACTCGGCGCCTTCGACCGGGTAGGCCGCCTTGTAGGCTTCGAGGGATGCCGCCCAGGCGGTTTCGGCTGCAGCGCCTTTCGGCAGGGCCTCGCGGAAGTGGGCGAGGGCGTCTGCCGGGATGAAGAACTTGTCGGTGGTGGGCCAGCCGAGGGCCTTCTTGGTTGCCACTAGTTCGTCCTCACCCAGCGGGCTGCCGTGGGAGGAGAAATTGTCATGCTTCTTGGGGCTGCCGAAGCCGATGTGGGTCCTTACGAGGATCATCGACGGGCGGGTTGTGTCGGCCTTGGCTTCCTCAATGGCTGCGGCGATTGCTGCGGTGTCGTTGCCGTCGGCGACGTGGATGGTTTGCCAGCCGTAGGCATCGAAACGCATGCCGACGTTTTCGGTAAAAGAGAGGTTGGTGCCGCCCGCGAGGGTGATTTTGTTGTCGTCGTACAGCACGATCAGCTTGCCCAGCTTGAGGTGCCCGGCGAGGGACGCAGCTTCCTGAGTGATGCCTTCCATCAGGCAACCGTCGCCGCAGATGGCGTAGGTATGGTGGTTCACCACTTCGTGGCAGGGTTTATTGTACTTGGCGGCGAGCCACGCTTCGGCCATCGCCATGCCGACGGCGTTGCTGAAACCTTGTCCCAAGGGGCCGGTGGCGACTTCGACGCCGGGGGTGTGGCCGCGCTCGGGGTGGCCGGGGGTCTTGCTGCCCCATTGGCGGAAGCTCTTGATGTCGTCGAGGGAAAGATCGTAGCCGGTGAGGTGCAGCAGGCTGTAGATCAACATGGACCCGTGTCCGGCGGAGAGGACGAAGCGGTCGCGGTCAAACCATGCCGGGTCTGCCGGATTGTGGCGGAGGAATTTCTGCCAGAGCGTGTAGGCCATGGCTGCGGCGCCCATGGGCATGCCGGGGTGGCCGGAGTTGGCGTGCTGGATGGCGTCCGCGGAGAGGATGCGGATCGAGTTGATGGCGCTCAGTTCGAGCAATTCGTTTTCGGTGGACAAAATTTTTACTCCGTGGACTGCGGGCGCAAAATCGCGCTATTTTTCATTCTATCCGTGCAGCGTGAACGTCGGATGAAAGGGTGATTGCGGGCTCGTGGAGGACGGGGAAGCGGACGGAGCGGGCGATGAAACAGAGCTTGGCGGCCTCGTGGTGCAGGTGGTGCGCTTTTTCGGTGTCGGATTCGGGTGTGACGGTGGCGTGGGGGCGCAGGGTGACGCTGGTGAATTCGCCCGAGCCGTCCGGATTTTCGCGCATTTCGCCGCTGGCGGAATCCTCGTAGGCTGTGACGATGATACCCGCTTCGGCGCAAAGGTGCAGGTACCAGAGCATGTGGCAGCTGGAGAGGCTGGCGACGAGGAGTTCCTCGGGATTGTAGCGGGTGGCGTCGCCGCGGAAATGGGGGTCCGATGAGCCGGGTATCGGGGCGGATTTGCCTGGGGCGGCGTGTTCGTGGTTGCGGGAATAGGCCTTGTAGGTGGCCGTGCCGGAACCGGAGTTGCCGGTCCAGCGCAGGGTGGTTTGGTAATGGTGGATTTTCACGATGCTGCCGACACCAGTATCGCCGAAGTTTGTTCCTGACCTGATAAGCTGGGCCTTCAAACCCACATGCGGAACTATTTGGATCTGACAGGCAAAGTGGCGCTCGTTACGGGCGCGTCCTCGGGCATCGGTGCGGCCACGGCAGAGGTGTTCGCTGATTTGGGCGCGGCGGTCGCAGTCGGCTACTTCAACAATGAAGCGGGCGCAAATGCGGTCGTCGAGCGGATCACTGCCGCCGGTGGCAAGGCTGTCGCCATCAGGGCCGACGTCAGCAACGCTGCAGGTGTGAAGACGGTAATCGATGCCACGGTGGCCGCGTTCGGCCCGATCGACATCCTTGTGAACAATGCCGGATCCCTGGTGGAGCGGCAGAAGATTGCCCAGGTGACCGAGGAGCGCTGGGACTACATCATGGACCTGAACCTGAAGAGCGCGGTTCTGTGCTCGCAGATGGTGGCACCGTCGATGGTGGAGCGCAAATCGGGCGCGATCGTGAATATCGTGTCAATCGCCGGTCGCAACGGCGGTGGGCCGGGGGCACTGGCGTATGCCACAGCCAAGGGCGCGCTGATCACCTTCACGAAGGGTTTGGCGAAGGAATTGGCTCCGCAGGGTGTGCGGGTGAATGCCGTGTCACCGGGTGTAATCGACACCCCGTTCCATGAAGTGTTTTCCACGCCGGAAATGATCAAGAATTTTGTGGCGGGGATTCCTGCGGGTCGGACCGGGACGTCGATGGAATGTGCCACGGCGATTGCGTTCCTTGCGTCGGGCGCAGCCAGCTACATCGTGGGGGAAACGATCGAGGTCAACGGTGGTCAGTTGATGCTGTAGTGCGGGTTGGCCGGTTTATTCGGCCATCCGCTCCAGCAGGACTGACTTTGCCCGCATAATGTGGCTCCGGAGGGCGGAGACGAGGCCGTCGCTGTCCCGCCGGGCCATGGCTTCCACAATTTCCTCGTGTTCGGCCTGCTCCTGCTCGAGGCGGAGTTGCCAGGATTCGTCGGCATTGTGCAACCGTCCCATGGCGATGTGCGCTTGGAGACTGTCGTACATGTCGGCCAGCCTTTTATTGCCGGATGAATCGATAATGATTTGGTGAAGCTCCGAGTTCGCCTGCTCGTGCGCTTGGCGCTGCAGGGGGGTCCGGACAGGCTTTGCCAGAATTGCCAGCTGTTTTCGGGCGTTTTGGATAGCCTCGTCCGTGAT
The DNA here is from genome assembly GCA_903893525.1 of uncultured Acidobacteriia bacterium. Lineage (GTDB taxonomy): Bacteria > Acidobacteriota > Terriglobia > Bryobacterales > Bryobacteraceae > BOG-234. The sequence goes on from CAITMP010000808.1 coordinate 18,603, forward strand.
GCCGACGATGCCGTTTTCAGCGGCGAGGCACTCCAAGGCGCACCGGATGTCGAAGGTCTCGGAGAGATCCCGCCGGGACAACGTCGCAACGAAGCTTCCGCTCCGCGAATGGACATCCACCAGGCCCTCGGCGGCCAGCAATTGGATGGCCGAGCGGACGGGGGTCAGGCTGACCCCAAGTTGCTCGGCCAATTCATCCACGTTGAGCCGCATGCCGGGGTAAAAACGGCGCGAAAGAATCGCCTCGCGGATGGAGGCGTGCACGTCGTCCACGGCACGGCGCCGTTCGATGCGTCCCAACGTTAATGTCTCGGTGGCCACTATATCCACTTTAGAAGATCGCCTTGCTCGCAATATCTCCAAGCTGGAGGATTCGCGGCTAGAAGATCAGTTTCATGCCGAGCTGGATGCTGCGGGCGGCACGCGCGGAGGTGATTGTTCCGAAAGTGCTGCTGGCATTCAGGCCGTTGGCACCGGGCGAAAAGCCGCCGCTCACGAAACCGAGGTTTGTATGGTTGTCCATATTGAAAGCCTCGGCGCGGAACTGGACGTTGACCCGCTCCTTGATTCTGGTGTTCTTGATCAGGGAGAAATCGCAGTTGAAGAAGCCCGGGTTCCGAACGTCCGGCAGGGTGCGTCCCACGTTGCCGTAGGTGTACTGGGGCGGATTCACAAAGGCCGCCGTGTTGAACCACGCATATTGCGTCGGCTTGTCCAGTTTCGCGGATACCCCGGTTGAATTGGGCCGGCTTGCCAAGTTGTTGGAAGCGCCGGAAATCACCACCGGAAGCCCCTTTTGGATGCCAATGATGGTTTGTGCCTGCCAGCCGCCGATCAGCATATTGACGACGGGGTTGTGCGCGTCCAGCCACTTGCCCGCACCGAACGGCAGTTCGTAAACGGAACTAATGGCGAGGCGCTGGGGGACGTCGGTGGGATCCACCGACCGCTCCTGGTTCCTTGCGAACAGACCGTTCTGGTAGCCGTTGTTGGTGACTTGCTCAATGGAGCCGAAGTTGATGGGGGAGGCTACACTGTCACTCATTAGTTTGCCTTTGGTGTAGGAGGCAAGGAAGGTGAGGCCCTTTGAAAACCGCTTCTGGACCGACAGGAGGCCGGCATGGTAGATCGAATTTCCGAGATGGGGGTTCCGTACGGTGATGCCGGTGTAGTACGGATAGGCCAACAGGGATTGCTGCTGGGTGATTGTCGCGGATCCCAGGGAGCCAGGCACGACGTTCGCATACGGGTTCGGCACCGGATTCTGCAATGCGGTACCAAGGCTGAGATACTTCGGGTCGAGTTGGTTCAGGTTGTAACCGCCTCCCACCAGATGTGTCCCGTGGTTCGCCGTATAGCTGGCGTCGATCATCCATCCGCCAAGCACTTGCTTCTGGATCGAGAAGCTCCACTGCTGCGACATGGGGGTCTTTGCGGCCGACTCATCGTAGCTTACGCCTTGTCCGAGGAAAGCGCTGGAGCCGAGTCCCCGGCCGAGGGGAAGGATGGGTGCGCTGGGGAAACCTTGGCTCAGTTGGAATGCCGGCAGGTTGGCGTTGCCGCCCGGTGCGTTGTAGGCCGTGCTGGTGGATGCGAAGCCGGACGTGCTACCGAAGTAGGTGATGTTGAAAGTGCCGGGGAAGAAGATGGCGTAACCGGCACGCAGCACAGTCCTGCCGTGGCCCGAGGGATCCCATGCAATGCCGAGACGGGGTGCGAAATCTTTGAAATCGGCGTTCAGGTAGGTCTTGTCGTAGTCCTGGCAGGCGTATTGCATGGATCCCTTCAGCTTTGTGAGGGGATTGATGGCGGTCGGGTTGAAGTTCGACGTTCCGCAGTTGCGCTCGTACGGAGGCTGCTGGTAGTCGTAACGCAGGCCCAGATTGACGCTGATCCGCTTTGTGAGGCGCCAGTCATCCTGAACGAAACCGCTCAATGTGTAGCCTTTTTCGGATTCGCCCGTGTGGGTGCTGACCGAGGCGCTGCTGACCGCCCCCACCAGGAATGCGGCATAGGCGCTGCCGGTGCCCGTCTGGTTTTGCGGGTTGCCCGTCAGCCCGGCGGCAAAGCTGAAGCTGCCGGAAGGTGCCGACGTCTGGTAGTTGTTGCCGAAGAGGAGCCGATACTCCATGCCGACCTTCAGCGAATGGTTGCCGATAACCAATGTCGCGGTGTTGGTGGCATCCCAGGTCAAAGCCCCGCGGTAGCCGACTGTCGCGTTTCCGAGGGCCGCGTAACCGTTGGAAATGGACGGAAATACTGTGCTTGGGACGTTGGCGGGCAAGCCGAGCTTCTGGGGCCATCCCTGGTTGTAGCTGGCGGATTGGAATGGGAAATCCTGCCGGGCAACGCCGAGGCGGAATTCGTTGATCCAGCGGGGCGAAAACGTGTGGGTTTCGTCGAGGCCGAAGTTCTGGGTTCCGAAGTGGTCGTAGCGCGAGTGGACTTCGGGGGCTGGCCAGGTGCCGATGCCGTTGTCGGTGTAGGCGTTGAAGTACGTGAAACGGGCGAAGAAGGTGTCGTTGTTGCCCAGATGCTGGTCGCCGCGAACCGTGTACTGGCGCATGCTCTGCTCACCACGGTCGGTGGAAAGGTAATTGTTCGCCTGGGTGAAGGCGTTGGTGGGCGTCTGGTTCGGGGCGGGGTAGTACTGGTTCATTGCCTGGGCGACGGGGTCGAGCCGGCTCTTGGGGATGACGTTGTTCGGGAATAGGCTGCGGATGTAGCCGGAACCGCTGGGATTCAGCGCCGTGGTGGATGGGTCGTAGATCGGGATCAGGACGCCATTGGCATTGAAGAGCTTGGAAAAGTCACCGGTGCGCTGTTCCAGCGGAGGCGTGGAGGCATTCGCATAGCCGCGGTTTACATAGTTGTACTGCTCAAAGTTTGCGAAGAAGAAAGTTTTGTTGGTGCCGTTGTAAATCTTGGGCAGGCTGGCCGGGCCGCCGATGGCACCGCCGTACTGGTTGTAGCGGAAGGGCAACAGGAGTGTGGAGAACGCGTTCCGGGAATCGAAAACGTTGTTACGGACGAATTCGTAGAGCGATCCGTGGTATTTGTTGGTGCCCGCTTTGGTGGCCAGGTTGATCACGCCGCCCAGGGTGAATCCGTATTCGGCGGACATGGAGCCGGACTGGACCTTGAACTCCTCCACCGCGTCCACTGCTAGATTGGCGTTGAGATCCGGGTAATAGCTGTTCTGGGCGACCGAGCCGTCGACGAGCATGTTGTTGGCAGCGTTGGGTCCGCCATTGATGCTCCAGTCCGCGAGGCTTGTGCCGCGGTCGGCAAAACCGCTCTGGCCGGGACCGGCGTTGGAGTGGACGTTCGGTGCCAGAGCCACCAGAGCGAACGCATTGCGTCCATTGAGGGGCAGTTCGACGACGCTCTTGTTTTCGATGACTTGGCCGGTAGATGCGTTCTCGGTGTTGACCAGGGCGGCTTCGGCTGTGACGGAGATGGTTTCCCCCACCGAGCCGACTTGCATCTGCAGCGCGATTTCGGCGTGCTGGTCAACCTGGAGATTCAGTCCCAAGCGGACTTCCTTCTTGAATCCTGTTTTTTCCGCCTCGATCCGATAAGTGCCGACGATCAGGGGCGGGGAAGTGAAAAAGCCCTCGCCATTGCTTTCCGTCACCACGGCGGCATTGGTGCCGGTATTGGTAATGGAAATCTTGGCCCCCTTGACAGTGGCACCGGACTGGTCCGTGACGGTGCCGGAGACCGTGCCCCGCCCCTGTTGGGCGGCGGCGATTCCGGTGAAGAGGGCAATTGCGCACAGTGCGCGCATGATGTGACGGGCTGTCGTGTGAGCGGCGGCGATGGGTTGAAACATGGAACCTCGATGGCCAGCGGGGCCAAGACCTATGTGTTGTCTTCCAGCATCCCATAACGCGCCCGCAATGTAAAGTGTGAAATTTCAGATACGGCGTACTGCTTCCGGAGGCTCGACATGGTCGAAACGATACGGCGCGCTCGAAAACGATAGAATGAGGCAAGTATGAAAATGCGGTCTCTCGTCGTCTGCGTCGGCGCTGTTTGCGCGACTTTGGTTCTCGGTCTGTCCCTTCAGGGGCAGAAGACCGCCGTACCGGGCCAGAAGGCGCTTTCCACCGAACAGGTGCAGGTGCAGGGCCAGGAAGAAGCCCAGACCAAGATCACGCTGGACGTTACCCGCGTCAACATTCTTTTCACGGTCACCGACAAGAAGGGCCGGTTTGTCACCGACCTGACGAAGGAAGATTTCCAGGTCTTCGAAGGCAAGAAGCCCCAAACGATTCAGGAGTTTACGGCTGAGTCGGACTTGCCGCTGCGGTTGGCCGTGCTTGTCGACACCAGCAACAGTATCCGCAGCGAGTTCCGTTTCGAGCAGGAGGCCGCCGTCCGTTTTATGCAAAGCGTGCTGCGTCCCAAAACCGACCGCATGATGCTGGTCAGTTTCGACTCCGCTGCGGAGTTGGTCAGCGACCTCACCAGTGACATGAAGGCTCTGGAGAAAGGCATCAAGGGCATGCATCCGGGCGGCGGAACGGCACTCTATGATGCAATCTACTTCGCCTCCAAGGAGAAGCTGATGATGGACCAGCCGCGCGACAAGTTCCGCCGGGCCATGATCGTGATCAGCGATGGCGACGACACGGCTAGTCGCACCACGCGCGACCAAGCCTTGGAAATGGCGCAGAAGGCGGACGTTGTGATCTACGCCATCTCGACCAACACCAAGCGCGACGACCAGGACGGCGACAAGATTTTGCGCTACTTCACCGACGAGACCGGCGGGCAGGCATTCTTCCCCTTCAAAGTGGAAGACTTGGACCAGAACTTCGAGAACATCGCCAACGAGCTGCGCCACCAGTACAACGCGTTCTACCGTCCGGAGCCGTTGAAGGCCGATGGACTGTACCATCAAGTCCAAGTAAAAGTGAAGACCCGCAAGGACTTGATCGTGAAGGCGCGCAAGGGCTACTACGCACCCAAGTACTGACGGGTAAAACTAGGCATTCTCGTCCGCGAAGTACCGCTGGATTCGCTTGAGCAGCTGGATCTGGCTCTCCCGTTCGCGCTGCCGGGCGGTTTCGAGGTCAAGTTTCTCGCGCAATCCGGCCAATTCCATCTGCCGGTGGGCCATAACTACAGAGACGTCCTCGGCCAGTTGGGGTTGGCGGTGCATCAGATCCTCAATCCCGGCCTTGTTGAGCATGCAGCATTCGACACGGGTGCGTGCCACGGCGCTGGCTGTTCTGGCCTCGCCCGTCATCAGCGACCGCTCTCCGAAGAAATCGCCCGGTCCCATGGCCTTGACCTCGGTTTCCGCTCCGTCCGGGGACTTGAACATGATCGCGACGGTGCCATCCACTACGAAGTACATGGAATCGCCAGGGTCTCCCTGTCGGAGGATGCACTCGCCGGGGCCGTACGAGAGGTGGGACAGGTGATCGCCAAGGCTTGACAGTTCGGCATCCCCGATGTGGCGCAGGAAGTGGGCACCCCGCAGCAATGCCGTATGGTCCATCGTCGGGGGGCCTGGACGGGGGGCAACCAGTTCAACTGACTGGGGGATGTCGCCGACCGGCATTCCGAGCCGCTTGAGCGCGTAGTAGATCCGAACGTTGACGGCTGACATAGCGGTCGTGTGCTGTCCAGGATTGGTCAGCCAAACCCGGACGGCGTACTTGATATGGCCCGAGCCCATTTCGTCCACAAGGCATTCCGGGGCGGGTTGCTGTGCCACCCCCTCGACCGGAGATGCGCCCAGGGCCGATTCAACCGCGCCGATCACACTCTGCGGATCGAATGAGTGCGGCATGAGGAGTGGGATGGATCGGCGGTATAAATCTCCGATCACGGTAACCTGGGAGCGCGTCAGCAGGCTGTTGGGGATGATGATCGTGGCTCCGTCCAACGTTTTCAGTTCCGTGTACCGAAGGCGGACGTGCTGTATCCAGCCCGCAAGGTCGCCGTAACGCAGGAATTGGTCGTTCTGGAAGCTTCCCTCGAACTGGATGGAGATACCAGCTGCAACGTTGACAAGCGTTTCCTGCAGTGCGAGGCCGATCACCGCAGTGGCGACGGCGGATGTGGCAAAGATCCCGGTTACGTTGACTCCGGATTTGTACAGCAGGCTGCCGAGGATTCCCAAGTATGAGGCAATCACGAAGGCCTCGACGGCCCATCGCGGTACCCTGACGCGGCGGAGGATCAGGTCGAATACCAGCACCCGGGCAATTTGGACGGCAGCCAACTGGAGGATCGCCACGGAGAGGTCGTCGACGAGCTTGGGGTCGGCCCAGCCGGAGGGGAGCAGTCTCATGAGCCGGTCGATGGCGAAGAGGCCGATGAACAGCAGCGCCGTCCGCAGTCGACGCCGGTCGCGGACTTGGCTGCGGAGGGCAATGGCGGCGAGGGCGATACCCAAGGCTATCCAAATCAGGATGGCCGGTGTGGTGGATTCCAACATTGCGGGTGTGGGGTAATCTCCAATGATAGTAAGGCGTGCGCGGCTGCCGGTGCGTGCGCGTCGTTGCACTGCGGGGCCGGTTTTCCCGTCCGCAAGGGGATGTTCGCTAACATAGACAAAGATGGCGAACATCGGCGAAGTTTTCGGCGCGGCTAGTGCGGTTGTCAAGGGCATGGGTATCACCCTGAAGGAGATGATGTCTCCGACGGTGACGGAAAATTATCCCGACGAGCCCGCAAAGCTGCAGGAACGGTACCGCGGCGCGCATGAACTCCAGCGCGACGCCAATGGCTTGGAAAAATGCGTCGCCTGCTTCCTGTGTGCGGTGGCATGTCCAGCCAATTGCATCTACATTGAAGCGGCTGAAAACACGGAGCAGACCCGCATCAGCGGCGGCGAGCGCTACGCCAAGGTCTACAACATCGATTACAGCCGGTGCATCTTCTGTGGTTTCTGTGTGGAGGCCTGTCCGACCGACGCCATCACGCACGGCCACAAGTTCGAAGTTGGCAGCTACAACACGTCCACTTTGGTGATGCGCAAGGAACAAATGCTGGTGCAGATTCCGGTAGGTGCCAAGCCGCCGGTGATCGCGCAATCGTCCGAAGCCTCAGCCCACTAGGCCGCATCCTTATAAGGGTGTGTGCCCCTCAGGTGAGCGGTGGGTGCCACGTTGGCACCGTATCCCATGTTTTCAACCATTCGGGAACAAATCGACACAATCTTCCGTGAGGATCCGGCTGCGCGCAGCGTTGTCGAAATCGTCCTCTGTTACCCGGGGTTCCACGCAGTGCTAATGCACCGGGTTTCCCATTGGCTCTACCGTCACAATCTGCCGGTTCTGGGTCGGTTCCTCTCCCAGGTTTCCCGTTTCCTCACAGGCATTGAAATCCACCCCGGCGCCAAGATTGGACGGCGGTTCTTTATCGACCACGGCATGGGCGTGGTGATCGGGGAGACTGCGGAAATCGGCGACGACGTACTGATTTACCAGGGCGTGACACTGGGGGGCACTGGTCACGAAAAGGGTAAGCGCCACCCGACACTCGGAAACAATGTGGTGATCGGGACCGGAGCGAAGGTGCTGGGCAGTATCCGGGTTGGCAACAATTCCAAGATCGGTGCCGGATCGGTTGTCGTGAAGCCGGTACCCGACAACTCCACGGTAGTGGGGATTCCAGGCCGGATCGTCCACCAGAAGACGCCGGAAGGCGTGCTGGACCACGGACTTCTCCCCGACCCCGAGGCACAGGAAATGGCGGAGCTGCAGTACCGCGTTGCCTTGCTGGAGGCCGAAGTTGAGCGCCTGCGCAATCTGCACGGACACGTCCGGCCGTAACCCGTCCTGTTGTAATACGATAGGTGCTGATGTTCCGCACCTTCCTAGCCACATTCGTTCTGTCCTGCTCCGTGCAGGCTGCTGTCACACTGCCGGCCCTGTTGACCGACCACATGGTTGTCCAGCGGGGGATTCCCGTCCACATCTGGGGCAAGGCACAGCCCGGCGAAGACGTGACCGTGAGCTTCCACGGCGACACGAAATCCGCCAAGGCGAACGGCATTGGTGCATGGGGCGTCCACTTGGCTCCTGCGGATGCCGGCGGTCCCTATGAAATCACGATCAAGGGTAAGAACGAGATCGTATTGAAGGACGTCCTGGCGGGGGATGTCTGGGTGGCCTCGGGCCAGTCGAACATGGAATTCCGATTGAACCAGGCCGCCAATGGGCCTGCGGAGATAGCGGCGGCGAAGTATCCGAAGATCCGTCGGATCAAGGTGGAGCATAAGGTATCGGAGTTTCCGCTGGACGATGTGACAGCAAAGCCGTGGGTGGAACTAACACCCGAGACTGCCCCCCAAGTCTCCGCAGTGGCCTATTTCTTTGTTCGAAACCTGTTTGAAGGGAAGGGCAGCGCGGCTCAAGGGGTGCCGCAGGGGATTATAGACAGTTCCTGGGGCGGTACACCGGTGGAGGCGTGGACCAGCTA